>JBBREW010000201.1:0-5765 GCA_038225335.1 Rhodobacterales bacterium | reverse complement strand
GTCGTCCTGAAAGGCGTTATAGACGCCGTCGATCGCCACGATGCCCGCAGCCCGCGCCGCCAGCAGGCAATGGTGCAAGGCGGTGGTCATGGCCGTGCGAGACCGCGCACCCAGATCCTTTGCCAGATCATTGGTGCCCATCACAAAGCCCTGCAGGCGGTGGTGTCCCGCAATCGACTGGGCATTCAACACACCCAGCGGCGTTTCCATCATGGCCCACAGTGGCAGATCAGGGATCAGGTCGGCCACAGCATCCAGATCGCCGGGACTGCTGACCTTTGGCACCAGAACCCCGTCACAAGCCATGCGCGCCGCGGCGCGGGCATCATCTTCGCCCCAAGATGTGTCCAACCCGTTGATCCGCACCAGCCGCAGCCGCTGGCCATAGCCGCCTTGGGCCAATGCGTCCGTCAGGGTTTCGCGGGCGGCGATCTTTGCATCGGGGGCGACCGCATCCTCCAGATCGAACAGGATGACATCGCAGGGCAGAGTCCGCGCCTTGTCGAGTGCGCGGTCCTTCGACCCCGGGATATAAAGGGCGGATCGGACAGGGCGGCTTTCCATGTTGCAACTTCCTCGCAATATTGTTGCGCGATCATGCCCCGGCGCGGCAGGATCATTCAAGGCGGAAATGCCGCGTTGCGGCACAGCCCGGAGGAACGTCCGGTGCGGCCACGATATCTCAAGTTTGCCGCGTGACCCTGTTGTGACATTGGTTGCAAAGGATCGCCGTTATGTTTTACCGCGCCACGCTTTTGTTTCTGCTGACGGTCAGTCTGCTGTTGGCCCATACCACACGCACGCAGGCGGCGGGCATGATCTGCCTGCCTCCCGATGACATGGCCACCGCGCTGCGCACGACAGGCCATCAGGCCCCGCTTGCCCACGCCCTGCTGGCCGACGGCACGCTGATGACGCTGTTCGTGGCCGCAAAGGGCGGATGGACCATCACCCTGCGTGCGCCGGGCCGCCTTGCCTGTATTGTTGCTGGCGGCACGGCGATGACGTTGCTGCACCGCGATGGGCTGACACCTGACACGGCCACGTGACACGCCGTCGTGCCAGCCCTGTCCGGTCGGCTGGTTCCCGCCTTGACTGAAAATATAGAACCGTTGGCCATGCAACCAATCGGGCACAGCGTGTGTTGTGATCCCATGGAAAGGCCCGACGTAACGGGTCTGCAATCCGACGAAGGATAAAGTCATGAAAAAGATTCTTGCAACAACGGCAATCGCTCTGGTTTTGGCAAATGGCGCATTTGCGCAGGACGCAGCAACGCCTGACACCACAACCGACACAACAGTTGCCCCCGCTGACGGCACTGTCGCACCGGCAGACACCATGGATACCGACGCAACGGATACCGACGCAACGGACACAGATGCGATGGAACCCGCAACAGATGCCGACACAATGGCACCTGCTGACACGATGGAGCCAGCCGATACAACGGTCGCACCCGTCGACAGCACAACCACGACGACCGACATGACCACCACGACCGACATGACCGACATGACCACCATGGGCAACGCGCCCATGATGGAAATGGAAGGCTACACCACGCTGGTCAACACTGAACTGACGGCCGACCAGCTGACCGGCACCAACGTGTATGGCATCGACGACGAAACCGTTGGTTCCATCGGTGATCTGGTGATCGCCGAAGACGGCACCATCACTGACGTGATCGTGGATGTGGGCGGTTTCCTTGGTCTGGGCCAAAAGCCTGTCGCCATTGCATACAACGACGTGCAGTTCATGCAGGAAGTCGACGGCGACGATCTGCGCGCCTATGTGTCGATGACCGAAGACCAGCTGACAGAGCAGCCGGCCTACGAAGCACCGTCGCTGGATGACGCAGCAGTCGGTACCGCACCGGCCACCATGGGTACAGAGCCGGCCACAATGGACGTGGAGCCTGTCGAAATGGACGCAGAACCCGTCGAAGTCGAAACCGCACCGGCCGACATGGAAGCAGCACCTGCTGCCAACTAAGCCACCCGCTACGTCATGCGATCTGTGTGACATCTGGCCGTCCCCAACTGGGGGCGGCCATTTTCGTGACGGCATCCGGCCCGGCCCCTGTGTGGTGCGCAAATCCGACAGGGCGTTCACGCCATCGCAATAATTGCCATGCAACGGATGTCACGGCTGGCACCGCGTGGCAGCGCTCTTGCACCGCGCCAATCAACCGATTAACCAACGGGCGAAGTTGAACCCCCAGTGAAGCAGGAGCCTAACCATGGCCAGACCCAAGATTGCATTGATTGGCGCCGGACAAATTGGCGGGACACTCGCCCACCTTGCAGCCGTCAAGGAACTGGGCGACGTCGTCCTGTTCGACATTTCCGAAGGAACACCGCAAGGCAAGGCTCTTGATATTGCCGAATCCGGTCCGTCGGCAAAATTTGACGGATCATTCAAGGGCACCAACGATTACGCCGATATTGCCGGTGCCGATGTCTGCATCGTCACCGCAGGCGTCCCGCGTAAACCGGGCATGTCACGCGATGATCTGCTGGGGATCAACCTCAAGGTCATGAAATCCGTCGGCGAGGGCATCAAGGCCCATGCGCCGGATGCCTTTGTCATCTGCATCACCAACCCGCTGGACGCCATGGTCTGGGCCCTGCGCGAATTTTCAGGCCTACCGCACAACAAGGTCTGCGGCATGGCAGGCGTGCTGGACAGCGCCCGGTTCCGGCACTTCCTTGCCGCTGAATTCGATGTGTCGATGCGCGATGTGACGGCCTTTGTGCTGGGTGGACACGGCGATACGATGGTACCGCTGGCCCGGTATTCCACCGTCGGCGGCATCCCCCTGCCCGATCTGGTCAGAATGGGCTGGACCACGCAGGACCGTCTGGATGCGATCATCCAGCGCACCCGCGATGGCGGCGCTGAAATTGTCGGCCTTCTCAAGACCGGATCGGCGTTCTATGCGCCTGCGACATCCGCGATCGAAATGGCCGAGGCGTTCCTGAAAGATCAAAAACGGCTTCTGCCCTGTGCCGCTCATGTCGATGGGGCCTATGGTCTGGACGGATTTTATGTCGGTGTGCCGACCATCATCGGTGCCGGCGGCATCGAACGCGTGGTCGAAATCAAGATGGACAAGGAAGAGCAGGCCATGTTCGACAAATCCGTCGATGCGGTCAAAGGCCTTGTCGCGGCCTGCAAGGATATCGATCCGACACTGGCCTGATGCAACCGGCAGGATATCAACCCAACGCGCCGCAGGACCATCCTGCGGCGCGTTTTTTCATGCCGACACCTGACGCAGATCGAACCTTGCGCTGGTGTCCAGTAGCATCCGGTCAAAGGTGGCAGGGTTGAACAGAGGGGCCGCCAAGGGCCAGCGCCGCAAAGCGGCCCCCGCCGGATCGACAGGCATGGGCGCGATCAGATGCAGGTCCATCAGCGCCCGGTAGGCAGTCTGCTGCACCCGGCGCAGGTCGTGGAAATAGGCAACGTGATCCGTTGCGGGGTCCGACAGCGCATCAATCTGGGCAATGCGCGCCTTGTGCATGATCGCCCCGCGCCGGGCACCGGGCACGTCCTGCGCCCGATCCCGCATCTTGAACGCGGCATGCAGCGGCGTCAGACCATCAATATGCACGATCTGCGGCAAAAGCAGCATCTTGCGCAGCACCCGGCGCGGCCGCGGGTTGCGCCCGGATGGCACGGCCACACTGTCATGAATCCCGATTGTCAGACCGGCGGCCACGCGCGTGACCGATTTGCACCCCGCATAGGCCACCATGCCCCGGTTCATCAGGGCCCCGGCCGCCGCGCCATACACCGGATTGGGGGCCAGCACAGGCCCGCGGCAATGCCCGCCGAACAGACCCGGATCGGTATCATCCGGGGCAAAGCACCGTTCCCAGACGGGCAGACGCAAAACGTCGACACCCGGCCGCATCCCCGCAAGATGGCGCAGCACAGACCGCCCGCTGATCAGGAATTCATCCGCATCGCAATGCAGCAACCACGGCGACACGGCGCGGATCTGGCAATCCTTGGCATTCGCTGTCTGACGCGCCACGATCATGTCGGGCCGCCCGCCGCGTCCGGCCCAATACCCTGCATCGCATCTGGTGACACGGACCTGGTCGATCCCGGCAACACTTTCGATGGCAGGATCGTGGGGGTCGTCGAAATACAGGTGCATCATCCGGACACCCTGTTCCAGATGATGCGCCACATAGGCCAGCGTCAGCGGCAGAATCTCGCGCAGCGTCGTGACGATATCCAAGGACACTGGCGTCAAAATCAAGGCCCTTTCATTGTCCGTTTGCCGTGTCAGGGAGCTTTATGACAGACAAGTTTGAACAAAACCGAAACGCAAAAGGGCGCCACGCTGATTTTGTGATCACACGTTTTCATCCCGTGATCACAAATGTCGGATTTCCGCCCAAGATCACAGGTGGGGAGTTTTTTGTTAAGCGGAACTGTGATTGATAAGGCCAAACCCAAGTCAGCCAAGGGGCGCATCATGAACATCCACGAATATCAGGCCAAGGCCTTGTTGCGCTCATATGGCGCGCCGGTCAGCGACGGCCGCGCCGTCACAAAGGCCGAAGACGCAAAAACCGCTGCAGGCGAACTTGACGGTCCCCTGTGGGTGGTCAAGGCCCAGATCCACGCCGGTGGCCGTGGCAAGGGTAGCTTCAAAGAGGCTGACGCGGGTGAAAAAGGCGGTGTGCGCCTGACAAAATCCGTCGAAGAAGCCGCTCAGGAAGCGAAAAAGATGCTGGGCCGCACGCTTGTAACCCATCAGACCGGCCCCGCCGGCAAGGTCGTGAACCGCATCTACATCGAAGACGGTGCCGGCATCGAAACCGAAATGTATCTGGCCCTTCTGGTGGACCGCCAGACCAGCCGCATCAGCTTTGTCTGTTCGACCGAAGGCGGCATGGACATCGAAGAAGTCGCCGCCAACACGCCCGAAAAAATCCTGTCGTTCAGCGTTGATCCCGCGACAGGGTATCAGGCGTTCCACGGGCGCCGCGTGGCGTTCTCTCTGGGTCTGACCGGCGGTCAGGTCAAACAGTGCGTCACCCTGATGGGACAGCTTTTCAAGGCCTTCACAGAGAAGGACATGGAAATGCTGGAAATCAACCCTTTGATCGTCACCGACAAAGGCGATCTGAAAGTGCTGGACGCCAAGATCAGCTTTGACGGCAACGCCATGTATCGCCATGCCGACATCGCATCCCTGCGCGACGAGACAGAGGAAGACAGCAAGGAACTGGCCGCGTCGAAATACGATCTGAACTATATCGCGTTGGACGGCGAGATCGGCTGCATGGTAAACGGCGCGGGTCTTGCCATGGCGACGATGGACATCATCAAGCTTTATGGCGCGGAACCTGCAAACTTTCTGGACGTCGGCGGCGGCGCGACCAAGGAAAAGGTCACCGAAGCGTTCAAGATCATCACCTCTGACCCCAACGTCAAAGGCATTCTTGTGAACATCTTCGGCGGCATCATGCGCTGCGACGTGATCGCCGAAGGCGTCATTGCCGCGGTCAAGGAAGTCGGTCTGAAGGTGCCTTTGGTCGTGCGGCTGGAAGGCACGAATGTGGAAAAAGGCAAGGATATCATCCGCAATTCCGGGCTTGACGTGATTGCCGCCGACGATCTGAAGGACGGTGCAGAGAAAATCGTCAAGGCTGTGAAAGGCTGACAACGTGGCACCCGCCCGCATGAAAGCCCGACCAGACGACCACCGACGTGCAAGGGCCGCGTTTGCGGTCACG
>JBBREW010000200.1:0-5810 GCA_038225335.1 Rhodobacterales bacterium | reverse complement strand
ATGAAGCGGTGGGGCTATATCGAAGGCGATGTCGACTACAAGGGTGTGGCCGAACAGGTCTATCTGGCCGCGGATTGTCGCAAGGTGATGGAAGACCTTGGTTATACAGCGCCGACAGAATCCTACAAATCCCATATGATCATGGGCAAGACCTTTGATCCGGCAGAACCCGCAGCCTACGTCGACAGCTTTGCGATCAAAAAGGGCTGACCGATGCACACCATGTCCCTGAATGCACGCGCGGCGCTGCTGTCCTTCCTGATTTTGGCCATTGGCCTTCTGGTCTGGGAATTTTCGATCCCCGCCCAGCAGGCTGTCGGTGAATTGACAGAGTATGAGCGGCTGACGGGGGCGGGATCGCAGCGGGCGGGCGTGCCGCCGCCGTCTCAGGTCTTCGTCAAGGCATGGGAAGAGCTGAGCAATCCGTTCTACGATGCCGGTCCCAACGACAAGGGGATCGGTATCCAGATCGGGTATTCCATCTACCGGGTGTTGACGGGCTATCTGCTGGCGGCGCTCATCGCGATCCCGCTGGGGTTTCTGATCGGCATGTCACCCATCGCCTACAAGGCGCTGAACCCGTTCATCCAGGTGCTGCGCCCGATTTCACCGCTGGCATGGATGCCGCTGGCGTTGTTCATCATTCAGGACAGCGAAGCATCTGCAATTTTCGTGATCTTCATCTGCTCGATCTGGCCGATGTTGATCAATACCGCCTTTGGCGTGGCGGGCGTGCGATCGGACTGGGTGAATGTGGCCCGCACACACGAACTGGGGCCATTCAAAACCGCCTTCACCGTGATCCTGCCCGCTGCGGCACCGACCATCGTCACGGGGATGCGGATTTCCATCGGCATCGCATGGCTGGTCATCGTCGCGGCAGAGATGCTCGTGGGGGGGACAGGCATCGGGTATTACGTCTGGAACGAGTGGAACAACCTCGATCTGACCTCTGTCATCTTTTCAATCCTGATGATCGGCATTGTCGGCATGTTGCTGGACGCCCTGTTCGGCCTGCTGCAACGCCGCGTCGCCTACGTCGAATAAGGACCACGCCATGACATCGTTCCTGAGTATCGAGAAAATGACCCAGCGGTTCCCGGACGGGCAGGGCGGGCAGCTGACCGTGTTCGAAAACGCGACCTTCGGTGTCGAAAAAGGAGAGTTCGTGGTGATCCTTGGCCATTCGGGCTGCGGCAAATCCACGATAATGAACATCCTTGCCGGTCTGGCCGATCCCACCAGCGGTGTCGTCGTCATGGACGGGCAAGAGGTCCGCGGACCCAGCCTTGACCGGGGCGTCGTGTTCCAGAACTATTCCCTGCTGCCATGGCTTTCGACGCTGAAAAACGTGACCTTTGGCGTCGCGGCGCGGCATCCCGAATGGACCAAGGCGCAGGTCGTGGACCACGCGACGAAATTCCTTGGCATGGTCGGTCTGGACGGCGATGTGATCCACCGCAAGCCCAGCCAGCTGTCGGGGGGCATGCGCCAGCGCGTGTCCATCGCCCGCGCCTTTGCCAACCACCCCAAACTGTTGTTGCTGGATGAACCCTTTGGCGCGCTCGACGCACTGACGCGGGGCACCATTCAGGATGAATTGCTTAAAATCTGGGGCGGCACCGAACAGACCGTGTTCATGATCACCCACGACATCGACGAGGCGATCCTGCTGGCCGACCGTATCCTGTTGATGACCAACGGCCCCTTTGCCCGCGTCGCCGAAAGCGTCGAGATCACGATACCCCGTCCGCGCAACCGGACAGAGATCGTCGAACACCCGAACTATTACGCGATCCGCAACCATCTGGTGCAGTTTCTGGGCAAACGATCAAAGGAACTGGCGGGTCAACAGCAGACCGCCGACGCGATCAACCGGCCGCAGACCGTGCGCATCGACAAGACCACCCCCACCGATACACCGCAGGACCAGCGACCCGCGTTACGGGCCGTCGTCACCCAATAAGACCTCAAGGAGCAACAAGTGAAAGACTTTGCCATGACAGAGACGATGACCAAGGAAGACGTGACGGCGATGATCCTGTCGGCCAAAAAGCAGGCCGGCCTGACATGGGAACAGATCGCCGAAAAGATCGGCATGTCCCCCGTCTGGACCCATTCCGCCGCCATGGGCATGAATGCCTTTCCGGCGGACAAGGCAAAACTGATGGTCAGCACCATGGGTCTGCCACAAGAAGCGGAATCCCTGCTGGCCGAAAGCCCGACCAAGATCTGGACGCAGGCCGTTCCGACCGATCCCTGCATCTACCGCTTTTACGAAATCGTCGGTGTCTATGGCCCGACCCTGAAGGCCCTGATTCAGGAAAAATTCGGCGACGGCATCATGTCTGCCATCGACTTTGAAATGTCGGTGACGCGGGTCGAAAATCCCAAGGGCGACCGGGTCAAGGTCGAGATGACGGGAAAATACCTTAGCTACAACAGCTGGTAAGATCCGGTTCATCCACAGCTTTCACGAAAGGTGAACCCCATGACCCGCATGCCCGTCCCGCCTTTCAGTCAGGCAGATGCTGTCCAGAAGGTTCGTCTGGCGGAAAACGCGTGGAACGGGCGGGACCCTGTGGCTGTCTCGATGGCCTATACGCCCGATACAAAGTGGCGCAACCGGTCCGTCTTCTTGACCGGTCGCGCCGCCGTGGTGGAATTCCTGACCCGCAAATGGGCGGTCGAACACGATTACCGGCTCATCAAGGAATTGTGGACGCATGGCAATGACCGCATCGCCGTGCGCTTTTGCTATGAATACCACGACGACAGCGGCCAGTGGTACCGCGCGCACGGCAATGAAAACTGGGCCTTTGACGCAGGCGGCTATATGGCCGCGCGCCATGCCTCGATCAACGATGTCACGATTGCCGCCGCGGACCGTCTGTTTCACTGGCCGCAAGGACCGCGACCCGACGATCATCCGGGGCTCAGCGATCTGGGGCTGTGATCGGTGCAGGTTGCATGTCACGCACTGCCAGCCACGCGGCGCTGCGTGTCAGGTCTGATCGTCCGGTGACGCCGCACCCTTTGGGCTCAATCCCCGTGGACCAGACCGGACGGCAGCAATGGAAGGTGCGTTGCATGGCAGTCATGGGCCTTGCGACCTGACCTTCAGCGCCCGACGGTCAGTCCGTCGCCGCGACCAGATGCCCTGCTGCGACCGTTGCCATGCGGTGCCGCGCCACCGTGGCGCCCACGCGGTGCACCGGGTTGGGGATATCCCCGGCCATCCGGGGCGTGGCGGGGCGGGTTGCGGTCGGATCGGCGACAGGGACAGCCGCCATCAGCCTGCGGGTATAGGGGTGCTGCGGGTTGCCAAAGATCTGCGCCCGGCTGCCGATTTCCACGATCTGGCCCAGATGCATCACACCCACCCGGTCAGAGATGTTTTCCACCACCGCCATGTCATGGCTGATGAACAGCATGGCGATGCCGAATTCGTCCTTCAGCGCGCGCAGCAGGTCCAGCACACGCGCCTGCACCGACACATCCAGCGCCGACACGCTTTCATCCGCCACGATCAGTCGGGGCGTCAGCGCCAGCGCGCGGGCGATACAGATCCGCTGCCGCTGGCCGCCTGAAAATTCATGCGGATAGTTGTCAAGCTGGGCCGCGGTCAGGCCGACCCGTTCCATCAGATCTGCGGCCCGCGCCCGGCGCGCCGCAGCATCGCCCTGCCCATGGATCAGCAGGGGTTCCGCGATCTGTTCGCCCACCGTCATGCGCTGATCCAGCGCCGCCATCGGGTCCTGAAACACGATCTGCGTCACCGCACTCAGGCGTTTGCGGGCCTGCGCGGTCATGATGCCAAGGGTCTGGTCCGCAATGCGGATGCTGCCCTGATGCGGCACAAGGCCCACCATGGCGCGGGCAATGGTGGATTTGCCGCAGCCGGATTCGCCGACCAGCGAAAACGTCTCTCCGGCACGGATGTCGAAACTGACACCTTCGACCGCATGGACGCGGTGCGTGACCCGGTTCAGCAGCCCCCCCCGGATGTCATAGCGCACCTGCACATCCGAAAGGTCCGCCACCACCGGTGCCGTGGTCCGTGGCACCGCCGCCCCGCCCTGACCCATGCGCGGCACCGCTGCCAGCAGGTCGCGGGTATAGGCGGCCTTGGGCGCGGCAAAGATCTGGGCGACAGTCCCCGTTTCCGCGATCATGCCACGTCGCATGATGACGACGCGGTCGGCCATTTCCGCAACCACGCCCATGTCGTGGGTGATCAGCAGGATCGCGGTGCCGTGGCTGCGTTGCAGGTCGCGCAGCAGATCCAGCACTTCGCGCTGCACCGTCACATCAAGCGCGGTTGTGGGTTCGTCAGCGATCAGCACGTCGGGTTTCAGGGCCAGCGCCATGGCGATCATGACGCGCTGACGCATGCCCCCCGACAGCTCGTGCGGGTATTGGCCCATGCGGCGGGCGGGTTCGGACAGGCGCACGGCGGTCAGCGCGGTCAGCGCCTCGGACCGGGCCGCCTTGCGCGACAGGGGCGCATGGGCACGGATCGCCTCGATCAACTGGGTGCCGACGGTCATCACCGGGTTCAGGCTGGTCATCGGTTCCTGAAAGATCATCGCGATGCGGTTGCCGCGCAACAGGCGCATCTGACCTTCGGGCAGGGTCGTCAGCACGCGGTCCTCCAGCGCGATCTGGCCGCCCGTGACCCGCACGGCAGGGGGCGGCAGCAACCCCATGATCGCCAGCGATGTGATGGATTTGCCCGACCCGCTTTCGCCCGCGATGGCCAGCGTTTCACCCCGGGCCAGATCAAAGCTGATATCGCTGACCAGCGGCGCAAGGCCCGTTTGCGTCCGCACGCTGACGGTCAGCCCCCGCACGGACAGCACCGGGGCCGCTGGGGCCCCGGTCAGTGGCGCAGGATCGCTCACTCGAACACGCAACGCGGGAAATAAAAGCTGACGACCCAGTTGGGCATGTCCACGATTTCCGAAATGCGCAGGTCGCCGCAGGTGCTGACCAGCATATAGGCATCGACCGCCGCCATGCCGCGCGTGGCACACAGATGGTCCACCATGCCCGCCACGGCATCGCGGCTGGCGGCCATCAGGTCCGGCCCGATCCCCGTCGTCACCTCATAGCCTTTGGCGTCCAGATGCCGCGTCACCGGCCCCGGCGTCGTGAAACGCGGGGTTTTCAGGTTGGCGCCCTTGACCAGATCAAGCGTCAGGACCACGTCCATGGGCGATTCGATGGCAGTGCCGCAGACTTCGCCATCGCCCTGTGCCGCATGGGTATCGCCCACACTGAACAGCGCGCCTGCCACCTCGACCGGCAGCCAGAGTGTCGTGCCCGCCGACAGATCGCGGATATCCAGATTGCCCCCCGTCCGGCGCGGCGGGACGATGGAATGCAGGCCCGGTTCCGCAAGCGCATTGCCGATGGTGCCGGCAAAGGGTTTCAGCGGCACCCGGGCTTCGGTGCCGAACAGGGACGGGGCCATGCTGTCCGGATCATAGGACCAGATATGCAGGGCCGCGTCGGTGAACTGGTCCGCCAGCAGACCAAAGCCCGGAATGTTCGCGGTCCAGCCCCAGCCTTTGGCGTTCTGCACCTGCGGTGCAAAACTGTCGAGCGTTACCTTGACCGCGTCGCCCGGCTCCGCGCCTTCGATCCAGATCGGACCACTGACCGGGTTGATCTTGCCGAAATCCAGCGCCACCACATCGGCCACGGTGGACGACGGGCCAAGCTGGCCCGCCGAACTGTCGTGGCAGTGAAACAGGATCGTCGCACCGGGTTCAACCCGCTGGACCGGGGCAATCGCATTGTCCCAG
>JBBREW010000199.1:0-5813 GCA_038225335.1 Rhodobacterales bacterium | reverse complement strand
TTGTGCCTGCGCCAATAGATCTGAGTCAGCAAAAATGCCTTCGGAGTCTTCAAACAGGACATCGCACATCTCGATCGTCAGTTCTGCGGCGCATTCAGCGATGACCGCGCGGACTTCACCACAGCTTTCAACGTCGGGTGTGACGGTGCAGTCCTGCACAATCGGCACGAACATTCCCAGCGGTTCGTCTTCCCGTGTGGTGTCTTCGCTCTGATCCAGAATGTCCGCTTGCGCATGGTCCGGGGTGGTGTCTTCCACTTGGGCGCTGGCTGCAAAGGGCACAAGACCGATCCAGACGCCGACAGCCGCGGTCGTATACAATTTTCCAAGTGACATAAAAACTCCTGACATTTGACGTGGGTCTATACCGTTGCACGGGTCTGCCACTATTGGCTTGAGCCCGGGTCCCGGTCACGCACGTTTCCTGTGCAAACGTTTTCACCGTGCAATTGGTTGCACGGGCCGCGGTTGAAAAGCGTCAAAAGGGAGGGTCTGTGCGCCCTGACCGGGTGGCGAACCACCCGGCATGACACAGCACCGCTGCCCTAGCGCGGGGCCGCGTGCGGATCAAAACCTGCAATGACCACTTCGCGCGTGCGGCAATCGTCGCAGAGTTCCAGCAAGCGGCGGCGTGCGGCGCCGTCATCGCCGGCGAACATCCAGTGCCCTTCCAGCTTTTCCATCACGCGGCGGATGCTGGACCCGGTGCCGAACGCCTTGCCACAGGCGGCGCAGCAAAACGGCACTTCCTCTTTCAGGATACGCTTCGGCTGTGCCCAAGCGGACAGGTCGATCTGCGGGGCAAGCGTGATCGCGCTTTCGGGGCAGGTCGCGGCACAGATACCGCATTGCACGCAGGCGCTTTCGGTAAAGCGCAGCATCGGCTGGTCCGGATTGTCGCCCAGCGCACCCGTGGGGCAGGCCCCGACACAGGCAAGGCACAGGGTGCAGCTGTCCGTATCCAGAATGACCGCACCAAAAGGCGCACCAGCGGGCAGCGGGATGCGGTCCGCCTGCCGGGGGGCTGTGCGGTTCAATTCGGACAGGGCCAGCGTCAACAGGCCACGCTTGTCATCGGGTGGAAAAAAGCCCGATCTTTGCAGTCGCACAGCCGGCGCGGGGTGCCACAGGGCTGCGTCCAGTGCGTCGGGATCATCGGTCTGGATCAGGCCGCAGGTGGCAGGCGCAAAACCCGTGGCGTCGCAGATGACAGCCATCAGATCCAGCGTGTCCGCCAGACCGTCCAGGGTGTGACTGGGTTTTGACCGCGCCAGAACCTGCACACCGCCCGCGCCCCATGCCAGCGCCGCCGCCATGGTTTCGGGGCCGATCTGCGACGCCTCGTTGATCGCCAGCGGAATGACATGCGCGGGCAGTCCCCGGCCAAAGCGGGCGGCGGCGTCGATCAGGTCTGTGCCGTGACTTTCGTCGTGCAACAGGATCACGGGGGCCACCTTTGCGCCTGCCGCAAACCACGCCGACAGGCCAAGGCGCAGACGGCCCGCGATATTGGCCACGACAGGCATCGCATAGGCCGCAGCCCCGGTCGGGCAAGCCGCTGCACATTGCCCGCAGCCCGCACAGATCGCGGGGTCGATGGACACAACGTCGCCGTCCGGCGTGATCGCACCGGCAGGACACAGCGACAGGCAGCGCGTGCAGCCGGTGATCGTGTTGCGCGAATGGGCGCACAGCGACGGCGTAAAGTCAATGTATTTCGGCTTGTCAAAGGTGCCGGTCATCTGACCGGCCTCGGCCACCAGCCGGGCGACGGCAACAGGGTCGCGCGGATCGGCGCGCAGGTATCCGGGGCGGGTGTGGGCAAACAACGGCGGATTGCCAGTCAGGTCCAGAACCAGATCGCAATGCGACACAGCCCCATCCCGCCCCGCACCAAACTCCAGCCGCGTCCGGGACGACGGTGCCGGGGCCGCATAACTGTTGACCGTCAGGGCAAAGGCCCCCAGATGGCCCGACGCCGCCCCGATGCGGCCTTGCAGCACCGGCCATGTGGTCTGACGCGGCGGTGTGACATCAGCGCCCGGCATCAGCAACACGGTGATGTCCAGCAAATCAGACAGATCCCGCGCCGCGCCCAAGGCCGCCTCGTCCCGGCCAAGGATCAGGGTCACGCCCGCGCTGTCCAGACTGACGATATCGAAGGGCGTGGGGTCCATTTCGGCCATGGCCAGCAATGCGGCCATCTTTGGCGTGGCCTGCTTTCCTTCTGCCGACCACCCGGCCGTCTCTCTGATATTGGCGAAACGCAAGGTCCCGGCAAAACCTTCTTGCTGTGCGACTTCGGCAAACAGCGGCGCTTCCTGCGTGCAGGCGACTGTCAGCGTCGCGAATTCCCCCAGGGCCTCGCGAAAGTGATCAAGCTGGGCGCGGCACAACTGATGGGCGGGTTTCCCCGCCGCACCAAGTGTTTCCGGCTGAAGTGGCAGGGTGCCCTCGCAGGAGCAGACGAGTCGCTTGTGGGTCGATGTGTCTTGCATTGGGCTTTTCTCGTGCCTTTGGCTGGACTATCTGTTGTATGTAGCCCGTCAGGTTCGGTTTAGATTGCGCGGGGAGGTTAGTAAATGTCACCAGACACAGCATCGCGTGAACAGGGCCCCGCCATGGGATCACAGATCCCCTTGCCCCCGCCTTATGATCTGCTGCGCACCGACCGGCGCGACGTGCTGGCCGCAGCCGCGGCACTTGCGCCCGATCACGGTGCGGGCACGCTGGTTCTGCATCAGTCACCGGGGCTGGTGGCCTTTGCCGTCGTGCTGGAACCGGAATTGCCATTGGCAGAGGCGCGTCAGGCGTTCATCCTTGGGATGGCGGCGCTGGCCGATGCCCTGGCCGCCCATTGCCCGCCCGAAAGGCCGGTCCGTATCCAATGGCCCGATCAGATCATCTATGATGCGGCGCGCCTTGGCGGCGGGCGCCTGCAGGCCCCGGCGGGCTGCGCCGAAGACGCGGTGCCCGACTGGCTGGTCTTTGCCGCAGAACTGATTTCCGACCGCGATCACATTGTCGAAACCGGCCTTTATCCCGACAGCACATCGCTGCGCGAAGAAAGTTTCGATCCGGCAGAGGACATCGTGTCCACCTTTGCATCCTACATGATGCTGTATTTCGACCGCTGGACGCATACCGGTTTCGATGCCGTGACGGACGCCTATCTGGCGCGGGTCCGACCGGCCCTGCCACAGGCCACGCACCGGATCACCGACTGCCGGTTGCAAGAGACCGCGCCCTCCGGGGCCGTGACGGATTACCCGCACCTGCGCGACGCATTGGTGCAGCAGGACTGGCGCAGCGATGCGGGGCCGCGCCTGTGACGCGGCTGCCCCGCACCATCCGGCTTGACCCGTCGGACCGGGTTGTGTTTGCACAGGCGGCAGAACCGGGGCAATGGGCGGTGCCGGGCACCTTCCTGTTCTGGGGCCGCACCCCGGACGATCTGTCGCGCAAGGAAGCCATCGCCTTCCGGTCCGGTTTTCTGGGGGTGGATGATTTCGGTCATTCGACCTTGGTGACGGTGCAGCAGGCCCGCCCCGACGAACGCGCGGCCATGGTCGGCACGCTGGCGGCACAGCTTGTGACGCATCTGGGCGCGCCGTCCCTGCGCCACGCGACGGACGCCGCCGAAGAGGAGGTCGCCTTGGCCGAAAGCCTGTGCCGCGACCATGCGGTCGGCACCCTGATCGCCCTGCATCGTCGCCACGAAGGGCCCGATATCCGCGAACAGTTCCGCAGCCTGCGACCCCGCGACGAGACGGCCTTTTCCGGCAGTCACCTGCAAGGCCATGACCGGGCCTTTCAGTTCTTCGAGGAGGAGACAGACGAGGCTGTCGATCTGTTCAGCATGCGGGGCCAGCCATAATGCCGGAATTCTGGGTTGCGTCAGGCCATCATCTGACCCGGCTGGACCGGCAGGGCCGGATGCTGGTCACGGACGAGCTGCTGCTGGCCTGGCTGGCGCGGCCGGAAATCCTGCCACCGCCGAATGCCTGTGCCGCCGAAATCGCGCTGCATCGCCGGTTGGTCGATCAGCCGCGCGCGCAGGTCACAGAGGTTGAAATCGCAGGCCTGCAGGACCGCGACGCGCAGGAAAACTGGGGGCTGTTTCTGACGCTGCGCAACTACCTGCTGCAGGCAGGCACCGTCGAGGAAGGCTATGCCGCGATCCTGCGGGACGGGGTGCGCCTGCCAGTCGTGTTTCTGTCGCAGATGCTGCAACTGATCCTGCGCAACGCGCTGGACGGCTGCGACGATCCGCATGTCCTGCGCGCGGCCGAATGTTTCTTTCGCCCGCAGCGCGCGCATGTGACGGACGGCCAGCTTCTGCTGGCGGATGATGAACTTGTGACATTGTTCGAGGAAGAGATGCACGTCTCGCCTTTGTCGGCGATGTTTTCGGGCGGCGTGGACAGTCTGGATGTGCTGGGTGGCGGCAACGAATGGACCTATTGGTCCCGGTCCGATGCCCATACGACGGTCCTGAATTTCGGCGGTGACCCGCAGGCACGTCAGGGCATGGCGCGCGCACTGGAAGCGTTCATCGCCCATATGCTGGGCGTCGCGGTCACGGTCACCCCTCATCTGCGGGCCGAAAATGTCGATCTGCGCTGGTATGTCGGGCTGGACCGCAGCGGCACGGCGATCGGCGATGCGCTGTGGCATGGCCGCCCGCCGCCCGCCGCATTGGTGGGGCTGTTCGAGTTGCACTTTGCCGACCCCGCCGCGATGCGGGCCGATCTGGCCGGGCAGCCGGTCTGGCTGATCCTGGGACAAGAGGCGGACGGGGCTGTCCGCATCAAACCGCAAAACCTGCTGACGGGACTGCCGCTGGCAATCCCTGCACTGCATTAAGGAGGCCAAGATGCCGGAACAGGTCTTCCGCCTTGGGGTGCTGACCCTGCGTCGCCCGCCCGTGACCCGCTGGGGCAACGGCCAGTTGCACCCGCTGGCCGTTCTGATCCCTGAACCGGCGACGGCCGCTGGCACGCAACTGATGGACGATGCCGGCACACAGACGTGGTATCTGGGCGGGCGCGATCTGATCCTGTGGTCCGGCGATACCGCGCATTACCGCGACAATCTGTTTTCCGGGCAGCCCAAGGTCTGGATCGCGCTGCGCGGCAATGATCCGGCCACGTCCGAAGTCGTCTGCCTGACCGCCGATCCCTATGAAGGCGAGGGGCTGTCATCTGACCTTGATCTGATCGTGGGTGCTGTGCCGATGCCCGATGCCATCCGGGATGGGGCGACAGCCTTTGTTGCCCGCTATCACGTGGACATGCCGTTCAAGAAACGCAAACGCGCGTCAGCCAATCCCAACGATGAGGATGCCCGGGGATCGCCCCGCGTGCTGCAACCGGATGACAAATGGGAAAGCCGCAAGGGCAGGGGGCAGCCGTCATGACCACGTCCGATGATGGCTTTCTGGGTCGCTGGTCCCGGCGCAAGCACGCAACACGCCAAGAAGAAGCCACACCGCCCCTAGTGGAGGAGGACCCCGCACCCGAAGACGTGGTTGACCCCGGCCCCGTCCCGTTGACAGAGGAAGAGTTGGCCGCGTTGCCGAAACTGGAAGATCTGGTCGAAGGCAGCGACATCAAGATGTTTTTGCGCGCAGGCGTGCCGCGCGCCTTGCGCAGTGCAGCCTTGCGCAAGGTCTGGATGCTGACGCCCGCCATCAGGGACTACAAGAACCCCGCAGTGGATTACGCGTGGGATTACAACACGCCCGGCGGCGTGCCAGGCGACGGCTGCGCCCCCAGCCCGGAACGGGCCGCCCAGATGCTGCGTGACCTGTT
>JBBREW010000198.1:0-5821 GCA_038225335.1 Rhodobacterales bacterium | reverse complement strand
TTAATTGCAGATCGCCCGGAAAGCGTTAACCTCTGATCATGAATACAAAACCAGATCATTTTGACGAAATGCAGTTGGGCGACAACGCCGTCCGCCCCCCCTATGCCGGCTACCAGACCTGGTTTGACGAACAGGAAAACGGGCGGTTTTCCCGCAAGGCGAAAGAGGCGGAAGCCTTCTTTCGCCGGACCGGGATCACATTCAACGTTTATGGACAGGTCGCGGCACAGGAACGTCTGATCCCCTTCGATCTGGTGCCACGGATCATTTCGGGGCGCGAATGGACCAAACTGTCGCGCGGCATCGAACAGCGCGTCCGGGCGATCAACGCCTTTCTGCACGACATCTACAACCGGCAGGAAATCCTGCGCGCGGGTCGGGTGCCGATTGATCTGATTGCGCGCAACGCAGCCTTTCTGCCGCAGATGATGGGATTTTCGCCGCCGGGGAACGTTTATACCCATATCGTCGGCACCGATATTGTCCGCACCGGCGAAGACGATTTCTTTGTGCTGGAAGACAACGCCCGCACGCCGTCCGGTGTCAGCTATATGCTGGAAAACCGGGAAACGATGTTGCAGATGTTTCCGGAACTGTTCACCCGGATCAAGGTGCAGCCGGTATCGGATTATCCCAAAAACCTGCGTCGGTCGCTGGCGGCTTCTGCGCCGAAATCATGTGACGGCAAGCCTGTGATCGCCGTGCTGACGCCGGGCATCTACAACTCGGCCTATTACGAACATTCCTTTCTGGCCGATCAGATGGGCGCTGAACTGGTCGAAGGCCACGATCTGCGCGTTGTTGACGGCCATATCGCGATGCGCACGACCCGCGGATACAAACAGATCGACGTGCTGTATCGCAGGGTCGATGACGATTACCTTGACCCGCTGACCTTCAATCCGAAATCCATGCTGGGCGTGCCGGGGATCATGGATGTTTACCGTGCGGGCAATATCACCATTGCCAACGCGCCGGGCACCGGTGTGGCGGATGACAAGGCAATCTACAGCTATATGCCTGACATTGTAGAGTTTTATACCGGCGAAAAGGCGATCCTGAAAAACGTGGAAACCTTTCGCTGCGGTGAACCCGACAGCCTGAAATACGTCCTTGATAATCTGGCCGACCTTGTCGTGAAAGAAGTGCATGGGTCCGGCGGTTACGGCATGCTGGTCGGCCCCGCCGCCAGCAAGAAAGAGTTGTCGGATTTCGCGGACAAGCTGCGGGCGCGGCCATCGAATTACATTGCGCAACCCACGCTGTCGCTGTCCACCGTGCCGATCTTTGTCAAAAAGGGTCTGGCACCGCGCCACGTCGATCTGCGGCCCTTCGTGCTGGTCAGCCCGGAAGGGGTCAATATCACGCCTGGCGGTCTGACGCGCGTCGCGCTGAAGGCCGGATCGCTTGTGGTGAATTCCAGCCAAGGAGGCGGCACCAAGGATACCTGGGTGCTGGAGGACTGATATGCTGGGAAAAACCGCAGGTGGCCTGTTCTGGATGTTCCGGTTTCTGGAACGTGCCGAAAACATCTCTCGACTGGTCGAGGCCGGGTTCCGCATTGCCCTGACCCGGTCACAGGATTCGTCGTCGGAATGGGAATCAGTCGTCACGACCGCGGGTGTCAGTGACACCTATTGCAAACGGCACGATACCTTTACCGCCGCCAATACCATCGATTTTCTGTTGCGGGACAAGGACAACCCGTCGTCGGTCTATTCGTCGATCAAGGCCGCGCGGGACAACGCCCGCCTTGTCCGCACCGCCCTGACAACCGAAGTCTGGACGGCGGTCAACGACAACTGGATGACCATGCAAGAGGTGCTGAAGCGCCCGATCCGTGAAACTGATCTGCCACGGGTGCTGGACGTGATCCGGCAGCAGTCGGCAATCGTGCGCGGCGCGCTGCACGGCACCATGCTGCGCAATGACATCTATGATTTCGCCCGCATCGGCACATTAATCGAACGCGCGGACAATACGGCGCGGATCATCGACGTCAAATATTACACCCTTTTGCCATCGACCAGTTTTGTCGGGTCGACACTGGACAATGTGCAGTGGGAAACGATCCTGCGGTCGGTGTCCGCGCACCGGGCCTTTCGCTGGCTGGACGAAGAAGACATGACCGCCGCCAGCGTCGCACAATTCCTGATCCTTGACCGCCGCCTGCCCCGGTCATTGGTCTTTTCCGTGGCCACAACGGTTGAAAATCTGGCCTATCTGGCCGAGGAATACGGCACACGCCATGCTTGCCACGACCATGCAGACCGCATGCTGGTAGGGTTGCGCGAACGTGACATCAGGTCGATCTTTGATCAGGGCCTGCATGAATTCATCACAGGATTCATCTATGACAACAACGCGCTGGGTCGGTTGATCGAGCAAGATTACAAGTTCTACGGTTAGGATCGCCCTTTGGAACTGCACATCACCCATACCACGCGCTATGCCTATGACACGCCTGTCAGCTATGCCTTACAACGCCTGCGCCTGCGACCGCAGACCAACGCCATGCAGACCGTGCTGGACTGGTCCGTGACCGTCGCTGGCGGGTCGATCGAACTGACCTGCGGCGACCATCACGGCAATATCACCGATCTGGTCAATACCCAGAGGGGCGCGACAGAGCTTGTCATCACAGCCGAAGGCACGGTGCAGACGCAGGACCGGGCCGGAGTGCTAGGCAAGGTCTATGGCGCGGCACCCCTGTGGCATTTCGAACAGCAGACCGCGTTCACGCAGGCCAGCAAGGATATCCGCACCCTTGCCCGGCCACTGAAAGGTGCGCCCGACACGCTGGCCGCCCTGCACCACATGTCCGCCGCGATCCTTGATGCGGTCCCTTATGCCATCGGTGAAACCTATACGGACACCACGGCGGAACAGGCGCTGGCGGGGGGCGTTGGTGTCTGTCAGGACCACGCCCATATCATGATTTCCGCCGCACGGAGCGCCGGGCTGTCTGCGCGCTATGTGTCGGGCTATCTGCTGATGGACGACCGCATTGATCAGGATGCCAGCCACGCCTGGGCAGAGGTGCATCTGCCGACCCTGGGCTGGGTCGGCTTTGATGTGTCCAACGGGATCAGCCCCGATCAACGCTATGTCAGACTGGCCATCGGGTGCGATGCGGGCGACGCTGCCCCGATCCGCGGATTGCGGATGGGACCGGGTGATGAATCACTGGTTGTTTCGCTGCAGGTGCAGCAGTAAAAGCAAATCAGTCCTTACAAGAGTATCCCCATGACCTATTGCGTCGGCCTGCGCCTGAACCGCGGCCTCGTCTTCATGTCCGACACCCGCACAAATGCGGGCGTGGACAACTTTTCGATGACCCGCAAGATGTTCACGTGGGAAGCGCCCGGCGAACGGGTTATTACCCTGATGACCGCCGGCAACCTTGCGACCACCCAATCGCTGGTCAGCCTGCTGGAAGAACGGTCGAAATCCGCCGCCGATCGTGACCCCAGCATCATGCGGGAACCGACGATGTTTCAGGTGGCCCGTCTGGTCGGTGCCACCCTGCAGGAAGTCATCGCCTATTCATCGCCGCTGGGCGACAATTCCGGCAGCCATTTCCGCGCCACCGTCATCGTTGGCGGCCAGATCAAAGGCGGCGTGCCGACCGTTTTCATGATCTATCCCGAAGGCAATTTCGTCGAAGTGACCGAGGAAACGCCGTTCTTTCAGATTGGCGAAACGAAATACGGCAAGCCGATCCTTGTGCGGGCCTATGACCCGGACATGACGTTCGAGGATACGGTCAAACTGTTGCTGGTGTCGTTCGATTCAACGGTCAAATCCAACCTGTCCGTGGGCCTGCCTTTTGACATCTCGCTTTATGAAAAAGACACCTTCGAGGTGTTCAAGCGCGCGCGCGTAGAGGCGGACGACCCGGTCTATCATCAGATCTCCGCCGGTTGGGGCAACGCCCTGCGCGAAGCCTTTGTGTCGTTGCCGACCTATACCCTTTAGGCCTCCAGCCACAGCCGGACCGACGCCGCTGTTGAACGGGCAAGTGATTGCCGCGTCGATGCCCGCAGTCGTTCGTTCAGTTCCAGCAGTCGGTCGATTTCCTTGACCACCTGCAAGGCATGATCGCCTGCGACCTGTGGCCGCGTTTGCCGGGTGATCACGAACTGACTGCCCACCACATAGACCAACTGCCCGTCCCTGTCGTGCAAGGGTTCGATCATCAAAAGCTGGTCGAACGGCGTGCCATCCTTGCGGCGATTGCGAAAAATGGCCTGCGCCGATTTACCCCTGTCCAGACCGTCGCGGATGATGTCGCGGCTGTCTGTATTGTCCAGATCAGCCTGCAAAAACAGGCAGTTGCGATGCAGCGCCTCTGCCTGAGTATATCCGGTGGCGGTATAGAACGCGCGATTGGCATAGATCAGCGGCATGTCGGGCAAGGTCGCATCGGCAATCGTGATGGGGATATTGCCCCCGTCCAGACGATCGGAGACCTCTTTCAGATTAAGCGTTTGCATGTCATGCGTTCCATATCCTCGACAGGTCGGACGTCTGACCTAACTTTGTCCTGTTTAAAGAATTCCATGTTGCGGAACCATCCATGACGGTAAAAAACACAGACGGGCCACGGGTCGCTCGCGACCTGATCGTTGCGGGGATCGGTGCCTCTGCCGGCGGGTTGGAAGCGTTGCAGTTGTTTCTGGACAAGCTGCCCGACAGGCACGGCCTTGCCATCGTCATCGTCCAGCATCTGGACCCGGACCACGACAGCCTGATGCAGGGGTTGTTGCACAAGCATACGGCGACCCCCGTCGTGATGGCAACCGATGGCATCGACGTGACCGGCGGGCATATCTATCTGATCGCGCCCGGCGATGAACTGACGATTGTCGGCGACCGCCTACACACGGCAAAATTTGTCGAACCGCGCGGGCGACGCCGCCCGATTGATACCTTTCTGACGTCGCTGGCCGCCAATTCCGGACCCAATGCGGTGGCTGTGATCCTGTCCGGCACCGGCAGCGACGGCAGCATTGGGGTGCGGGCGGTCAAAAGTGCGGGCGGCCTTGTGATGGCCCAGGACCCCGCAGAGGCGAAATACGACGGGATGCACCGCAGCGCGATCGAAACCGGCAGTTGCGATGTCATCGTCCCCGTGGCCGATATCGTACCGGTGATGGACGAATACTTTCTGCGGATCGGCGCGCTGTCTGGTGCCGGGCTGAGCGATGATGAATTCATCAAACGGGCCGTCCGCCATGTGCGCAACCGGACCGGCCACGATTTTTCACGCTACAAGGCGGGCACATTGCTGCGCCGGATCGCCTTGCGGATGTCGGTGCTGGGGATCGACGCGCCGTCGGATTATCTGAAATTTCTGGTCGATGACCTGCAGGAATCGCAACGGCTGTTTCAGGACATGCTGATCAACGTCACCAGTTTTTTCCGCGATCCGGTCATGTTCAGGGAATTGCAGGGCAAGATCATGCCGGACCTGATTGCAAAGGTCGGCAACGGTGCCGATCTGCGGATCTGGGTGCCCGGCTGTTCCACCGGGCAAGAGGCCTACAGCATCGGGATGCTGGCCACAGAGGAAATGGAACGCCTGAACATCTGGCCCAATATCGCGATCTTTGGCACCGATATCGACGAGGCGGCCTTGCAGACGGCGCGGCGCGGCACCTATGGCGGCGATATCCGCGATCAGGTGCCGCAGGCATTGTTGCAGAAATACTTTCGCGCAAGCCCGGAAGGCCACGTCGTTTCCGACAGCCTGCGCAAAATGGTCCGGTTTTCCAACCACAGCGTGATCAAGGACCCGCCGTTTTCGCAACTGGACATG
>JBBREW010000197.1:0-5839 GCA_038225335.1 Rhodobacterales bacterium | reverse complement strand
CCCTTGCCCAGCCAGCCGATGATGACCGTGAACACCAGAAAGATGACAACCCCGACCCCGCGCACGTCAAGGGTGATCGGCACCGCAGTGTCGGACCCGAACCAGCGGTTGATCAGCACGTCCGGATGCCAGCGGTTCGGCACAAAAGGCCAGACCCAGCCATCGACCCAGCCCACAACCGTCCAGATCAACCACAAGGTCAGTCCGATCGGTGCGACGATGATCAGTCCCGCCAGAAAATTGCCGCGCAGCCGTCCCACCAGACCGGGGCGGCGCAGGCGACGCAGATCGTCGTGGGGCAGGTGCGGGTCATGGGTCATGGGATGTTCCGGGGGGCGCTGTCGTTGATCTAGACCGCGCCCCGCAGCACGGCAAGCGGTGCTTGCGCGGCACGGGGGAAAGTCGCGGCCCTAGGCGATGGCTGCGCTGATATCGCGGGCAATCGCCGCAGCAAGCCGGGCATTGTTGCGCACCAGTGCGATGTTGGCGGTCAGAGACCGACCGTCGGTCAGCGCGAATATCCGGTCCAGCAAATAGGGCGTCACCGCCTTGGCGCTGATGCCTTCGGCCTCTGCGTCGGTCAGCGCCTGTGCGATGATCGGTGCCAGCAGGTCAGCCGGAATTTCGTCCGCCAGCGGGATCGGATTGCAGACCAACTGCCCACCCGGCAGGCCCATCGCATTGCGCAGCACCTGCGCCGTCGCGATATCCCGGCTGTTGTCCATCCGCAAAGGGGCCGCCATGTCCGATGTGCGCGACCAGAAGGCAGGCAGGCTGTCCTGACCATAGGCGATGACAGGAACACCAAGGGTTTCAAGCACTTCGTAGGTCTTGTGCAGATCAAGGATCGCCTTGGCCCCCGCGGCCACCACCGTCACGGGCGTCTGGGCCAATTCGTGCAGATCGGCGCTGATATCGAACGACAGTTCCGCGCCGCGATGCACGCCGCCGATACCACCCGTGGCAAAGACCGCGATACCGGCCAGATGGGCCGCGATCATGGTGGCGGCGACGGTCGTGGCCCCGGTGCCGCCGATGGCGATGCAGGCGGCCAGATCGGCGCGCGACAGCTTTGCCACATGGGTCGCCTGACCCAGTGCGGTCAGGGCGTCGTCCTCCAGCCCGATATGCAGGGTGCCGTCGATCACGGCGATCGTGGCGGGCGTGGCCCCCGCGTCACGCACATCCTGTTCGACCAGACGGGCGGTCTCCACGTTTTGCGGGTAGGGCATGCCGTGGGTGATGATCGTGCTTTCCAGCGCGACAATGGCGGCGCCTGCGGCCTGTGCGGCCTGCACTTCGGCGCTGAAGCTCATCGGGATCATAGGGGGGTCTCTCCGGATACGTAGGTTGCGGCGGCGTCAAGGGCGCGGGCAAGGGCTGTCGGGCGGTCCATGCCCTGCCGTTCGGACGCGATATGCGCTGCCATAAAGGTGTCGCCCGCCCCTGTCACGCGGGTCACAAGCACGGCGGGCGGGTGGGCCGTGATGACATCCCCGGCGGTGCCTTCGGACGCGGCGTGCCCGCCGTCGGTCACCAGCACCCGGTGCGCGCCCCGGTCCAGCAAGGCGGCGGCAGCGGTTGCACTGTCATCGAACTGGGTCTGACACAGCAGGCCCGCTTCTTCGCGGTTCACATACAGTGTGGCCGACGGATGGCCCAGCAGCGCCAGCAGTCGTTCAGCCTTTCCGGGACTGGCAGGTGCCACACGCAGATCGGCACGCGCGAACAGCGGGGACACGGCAATGACGCGCAGCAGGTCTTCGGTCAGGTTTCCGTCCAGCGCGATCGACCCCGCATAGGGCGCGTCCAGTGACCCCAGCCTGCCATCCGCCAGCGGGCGCAGGATCTTGTCACCCGCGGCCTCCAGTGAATGGGCGTCGGCAATCGCGGCGATCAGGCCGTTCGCGGCCTCTATCGCCATATAGACGTCGGTGGGCAGATCATCGGACCGGTAGAGATACCGGCAGTCGAGCGCCATCGCCTCTGCCTCTGCCATCAGGGCATCGCCGTTGGCGTCGCGCCCGATCACCGTCAGCAGGGCAGGTGTCAGGTTGAAGCGGCGCAGGGTCATGGCGATGTTCATGGCAACCCCGCCGGGCAGGCGGGTGATCCGTCCCGGCACATCGGCCCCGGCACGCATATGACTTGCGGTGCGGCCGATCACGTCCCACAGGACGGACCCGATGCACAAGATATCCGGCGTGTCTGTCTGGGGTGTCTGGGTCATGCGTCCTTGTCGCGCTTCACCGTGTCAGACGCAAGACGGGTTGATGCGTCAGCCACCCTTGCATGGGGGGCAGGGTGCGCGTATAGGGCGCGCACGTATCCCGCAGGCGGGGGCGGGTCGGCTGGGGAGAAATCCCAGACGATCCACCGGTTGGGTCATGTGACCTGATACCCCCGCCGAGGCTAAACCGGAAAAGGACTAGACCATGGCTCTTCCAGAGTTCTCCATGCGTCAGCTGCTTGAAGCTGGCGTTCACTTCGGCCACCAGACCGCCCGTTGGAACCCCAAGATGGGTCCCTTTATCTACGGTGCGCGCAACGGCATCCACATCATGGACCTGACGCAGACTGTTCCCATGCTGGATCAGGCGCTGCAAGTCATCCGTGACACCGTCGCCAAAGGCGGCCGCATCCTGTTCGTCGGCACCAAGCGTCAGGCACAGGGCCCGATCAAGGACGCCGCAGAGAAATCCGCGCAGTTCTACATGAACCACCGCTGGCTGGGCGGCACGCTGACCAACTGGCAGACCGTGTCCCAGTCGATCAACCGTCTGAAGCAGATCGACGAGGCGTCAGAGAACGGCTTTGCCGGGCTGACCAAGAAAGAGCGTCTGGGCATGGAACGCGAGCAGGGCAAGCTGACCGCATCGCTTGGCGGTATCCGCGAAATGGGCGGCGTGCCCGACCTGATCTTTGTCATCGACGTGAACAAGGAAGACCTCGCCATCCTCGAGGCGCGCAAGCTGGGCATCCCGGTCGTGGCCGTGGTTGATACCAACTGTTCGCCCGCTGGCGTCGATTACGTCATCCCCGGCAACGACGATGCGGCCCGCGCGATCCAGATGTATTGCGATCTGGCGGCCCGTGCAGCCCTTGACGGCATGAGCGCCCAGCTGGGCGCCGCAGGCGTTGACATGGGTGCCATGGAAGAACTGATGGCCGAAGAAGTCAGCAACGAGCAGGCCGCTGCCGCCGCCGCAGCTGACGCATAAGCGTCACACGGCACGCGCATGAACTATCAGGGCAGGGGCTGTGGCCTCTGCCCGTTTTGAAACATTCCTGTCAAGGAGAGTGAACATGGCAATCACCGCTTCAATGGTCAAAGAACTGCGCGAATCCACCGGCGCAGGCATGATGGACGCGAAGAAGGCACTGACCGAAACCGATGGCGACATGGATGCCGCGGTTGACTGGCTGCGGACCAAGGGTCTGGCCAAGGCTGCCAAGAAATCGGGCCGCACCGCCGCCGAAGGTCTTGTGGCCGTCGCGACCGAAGGCAGCCGGGGCGTCGCTGTCGAAGTCAACTCTGAAACCGATTTCGTCGGCAAGAACTCTGATTTCCAGACCATGGTCGGCAAGATCGCAACCGCCGCCATCACCGTCGATGATGTCGACGCGCTGAAGGCCACGTCGGTTGATGGCAAGACCATCGAACAGACCGTGACCGACGCCATCGCCGTGATCGGTGAAAACATGTCTGTCCGCCGCATGGCGACCGTGCATGGGTCCAACGTCGTGTCCTATGTCCACAATTCTGTTGCACCCGGCATGGGCAGCATCGGCGTTCTGGTCGGTTTCGACGGCGACAACGATGGCTTTGCCCGTCAGGTCGCGATGCACATCGCCGCTGCCAACCCCGCAGCCCTGGGAGAAGCCGATCTGGACCCCGCCATGGTCGAGAAGGAAAAGCAGGTCCAGATGGACATTGCGCGCGAATCCGGCAAGCCCGAGGCCGTGATCGAGAAGATGATCGTGGGCCGCATGGCGAAATACATGGCTGAATCGACCCTGATGGGTCAGGCTTTTGTCGTGAACCCCGATCTGACCGTCGCCGCCGCCGCCGCCGAAGCAGGTGTGACGATCACCAGCTTTGTGCGTCTGGAAGTCGGTGAAGGCATCGAGGTCGCAAAGGAAGATTTTGCCGCAGAAGTGGCAAAACTGAACGCCTGAACGACACAGTCTTTGAAATCTCTGGAAAGCGCGCCGTGGTTCATGGCGCGCTTTTTGCGTTCTTGCGCGGGTATGACATAGCATTTTGGAAACAAACCTTGGACGAGAGCAAGATTGTTCATGTTTTCTTAATTACGCCATAATCACTTTTTAATGACTGCGGTGAGGCACACATCCCGAGGAGCAGTTTAATGCCAACCCCCATTATCACGATCGAAGAACGCACTGACACCCAAAACCTTTACAACTGGTCAACCATTGTCATCACCCGCACCGACAATGTCGAAACCCAGCGCGTGACGACTTATGACGCGGGCACAAGGGCCACATCCGGACTGGTCGTCACGGATACAAGCACCGTTGACGGCCTTGTCAGCCGGTTGAGCGTTGATGCGGGCAACAACAATTCCTGGTCAACGATTGCCACAACCTATGACCCCATCACCAAGGACCTGACCGGTAAAATCACACATTTCGACAATCAGACAGTGCAGACCGAAACCTTTGTCGACGGCGTCCAGACGCAGGTCGTCAAGGTCGACAACGGCACGACCCAGCTCTGGACCAGCATCACCACGACCTATGGCCTTGAAGGCGGCGGTCATTCGGTCGTCACACAAAGCGACAACGGTCAGACCACGACCGATACCTTCAACAGCGATGGCAAGCTGGTGAAGCGGAGTCAGACCGATGCCGCCGGCGCGGACAGCACGGCGGCGTGGGACACACTGATCACCGACTATGACACAAACGGCGAGGCGACAGCCAAAACCTATACACTCGACACCGGGGTCGTGCGTGCCGAAACCTATGTGGCAGGCAATCTGACACAGGTCGTGCAGACCGACAGCAACACCGGCAGCTGGGCCACGATCACAGAAAACTTTGCCGCCGACGGTGCCTTGGTGTCGCGGGTCAAGGTCGAAGACAACGGCGACAGCACAACCGACACCTATGCGGACGGCGTTCTGGTATCCAAGGTCATGACCGATGTGGCCAACGGGGCGAATACCAACTGGACGTCGATCACACGCACCTATGACGCTGCCGGCATGTTGCAAAGCGAAGAGCAGCTGATGGACGACGGCGGTTCGGTGACAAAAACCTTTGCCAATATCGAAGAGACGGTCATCAACCCGACGACGGGGCTGTCATCGGTCAAGATTGTCAATGTCGTGACCGGATCGATCACGCAAGACAGCACCACAGTCGATGCTGTGACCGGGCAGGTGGGGTCATCGGATTGGGACTCGATCACGCTGTCCTATACCGACGCGGGCGTCATTACCGGCAATACAACGGTGATGGACGATGGCGACACGGTCGTGCGGTCCTACACCGCAGGGAAATTGTCCGGGATGGTCAAGACCGACGTAAACGATGATGCGAATTATGACACCGTGACATCTGTTTTTGACGCCGATGAAAAGATCCTGTCCAGCACCGTGGTGCGCGACGACGCTGTGGCGACACGGACTGAATTTGATACGGCAGGGGCCCGGACTCGGGTTCTGATCACGGATACAACCGATGCCGCAAGCCCGGACAGCACCAGCGCCACCGATGCGATGGACGGCACCTATGTCTGGTCTTCGGTTGAAACCGAATACGCGGGCAACAAGATGACCGGCAAAACCATCATCTATGATGACAGCCGCGA
>JBBREW010000196.1:0-5843 GCA_038225335.1 Rhodobacterales bacterium | reverse complement strand
GAACCGCAATATCTGGGGGCGCGGGTTCTTTCGCGCCGTTTTCTTTTTCCCGGTGCTGTTGTCGCCGGTTGTCGTGGGCCTGATCTGGCGCTGGATCCTGCAACGGCAGGGTCTGCTGAACCTGATCATGGTGAACCTTGGCCTTGATCCCGAAGTCTGGCTGAACGACCGCTTTTATGCCTTTGTCGCCACGGTGGGCGTGTCCACATGGGCGCATATGGGGTTTTATACCCTGATCCTGCTGGCCGGATTGCAGGCGATCCCCCGCGATTTGTACGAGGCGGCAGAGATGGACGCGACACCGCCTACCCGCGTGTTCTGGCGGATCACGCTGCCCTTGCTGGGACCGAACCTTGCGGTGGTGCTGGTGCTGGCGCTGATCCGCGGCGTGCAGATCTTTGACGAGGTCTATGTGCTGACCGGCGGCGGGCCGGGGACATCGACCCTGTATCTGACGCAATACATCTACGAAGTCGGCTTTGCGTCGATCCTGCGCAATCCGGGTCTGGCCGCGGCTGCGTCGATCCTGATGGGTGGCGTGCTGGTGGTGCTGACGCTGATGCAATTGTGGCTGTCGCGCCGTGCAGAAGGGAAACGCGCCCGATGAAAAGGACACTGGGTTTCCTGACCGCCCGGCGCGGGCATGGCGGGCGCTGGCACTGGACCGATGTGGTCACATGGGTCTGGCTGATCGGTGGCACGCTCATCATGTTCGGCCCCGCGCTCTGGCTGATTTCATCCTCGTTCAAAGGCCCGGCGCAGCTGGCGGAATTTCCGCCGACCCTGCTGCCCTATGTGCAGCAGATGGCAGAGGTTGATGGATACGATGCGCCGCTGCCCCTGTTCACCGCCACGCTGGAGGATGGCAGCACCGAGGTGCTGGCAGAAGTGCGGCGCATCGGGATCAATTCCCAGATGGTCGATCCCGCCGATCCGCAAACGCGGATTGATGTCGATATCTCTGACCGGGTGCCGGTGCGCGAAATCGGGTTTGCAACCGACAATTATGTGGCCCCGCTGCTGGCAAACGATTTCATGCGCTATCTGTGGAATTCGGTGTTTGTCACGACAATGGCCACGGTCATCACGCTGCTGACCAATTCCATGGCGGCCTTTGCCTTGTCGAAATACGACTTTCGCGGGCGCAACGCGGTCATGTTGCTGATCGTCGGCACACTGATGGTGCCGCTGTCGGTGATCCTTGTGCCGCTTTATTCCGTCGTCAACGCCACCGGGCTGCTGAACAGCCTGTGGGGGGTGATCCTGCCCACCGTGGCCACACCGACGGGAGTGTTCCTATTGCGGCAATACATGCTGACAATCCCCGACGAGCTGCTGGAGGCAGCCCGGATGGATCACGCTTCTGAATGGCAGATCTACTGGCGGATCGTGCTGCCACTGGCGGCACCTGCGCTGGCGGTGCTGGCGATCTTTTCGGTCGTATGGCGCTGGAACGATTTCCTGTGGCCGCTGATCGTCCTGTCGCGGCGCGAACTTTACACCCTGCAGGTCGGGCTGAACACCTATGCGGGCGAGCTGAACGTGCAGTGGCATTACATCCTTGCCATGACCGTTGTGACGATGATTCCGGTCGTGCTGGTCTTCATCTTTTTGCAGCGGTTCATCACCACCGGCATCGCCGGGTCGGGTATCAAGTAAGAGGGACGCATATGGGACAGATATCCCTCAAGAATATCAGGAAAAGTTTCAGCGGTGTGGATGTCATCCACGGCATTGATCTGGATATCGCCGACGGAGAGCTGGCGGTCTTTGTCGGCCCGTCGGGCTGTGGCAAGTCCACATTGCTGCGTATGATCGCAGGTCTGGACCGCCCCACCAGCGGCACGATCGAAATCGACGGCACCGACGTCACCCGCATATCGGCGGCCGACCGGGGGCTGGCGATGGTGTTTCAGTCCTATGCGCTTTACCCGCATATGACCGTGCGCCAGAACCTGTCCTTCGGTCTGGAAAACAGCCGCATGCCCAAGGCCGACATCACCGCGCGGATCGACGACGCTGGCCGGATGCTGGAGATCATGGAACTGATGGACCGTCGCCCGACGCAACTGTCCGGCGGTCAGCGGCAGCGGGTTGCCATCGGGCGGGCCATCGTGCGCAACCCGACGGCCTTTTTGCTTGACGAGCCGCTGTCGAACCTTGACGCGGAACTGCGCGGGTCGATGCGGGCGGAACTTGCGGCGCTGCACGACCGGCTGGAAACCACGATGATCTATGTGACCCACGATCAGATCGAGGCGATGACGCTGGCCGACAAGATCGTGGTGCTGCGCAAAGGCCGGGTCGAGCAGGTCGATACCCCGCTGGGCCTGTATAACCGGCCACGGAACCTGTTCGTGGCGGGGTTCATCGGTGCGCCCAACATGAACTTTTTCACAGTGACGGCGGCGCAGGGCATGGCGGAATTGCCCGGCGGCGTGCGTGTCGCGGTGCCCGGCGACGGGCCGGTCACCATCGGCATCCGGCCGCAGACCCTGCGTCTGGCCGCCCCGGACACCCCCGCCCTGCAAGGCACCATCCGCCTGATCGAGGCGCTGGGCGCCGAAACCGTCGTGCACGCCACCGCCGCCGATGACACACCCATCGTGGTTGTGCTGTCGGGTCAGCCTGCGTTGCGCACCGGCGATCAGATCAGGCTGGGGTTCGATACGGACACGCTGCACGTGTTCGGTGCGGACGGTCAGCGGATCGACTGACCCAGATTGCGGTGCAGGAAATCCAGCACATGCCGTCGCATGGCGGGCGTTTCCACATGCCCGCTGACCGGATCGACACGGATTTGAAGCGATGCGGGGCAGGCCGCATATCCCGCCCGCAGATCATCCAGTGCCGTGCGCAACGCATCCGGCGGTGTCAGCGGATCGGCGGCCCCCAGACAGACCAGCTGCGGGCGCGGGGCCATCATCCCGGCCATCATCCCGGCGATCACCCCGTTGCGGGCCACGGCCGGCAGACCCGGTATCATCAGATAGGGTCCGTGCAGATCATGCGCCCCACTGGCAATCAGCGCCTCCAGATCAGCCAGACAGCACAGCTGGGCCAGCGCGGCCACGCGGTCGTCCACCGCCGCCAGCAAATAGCCGAATGTGGCCCCCATCGACAGGCCGTAAACTCCGATCCGGGCGGCGTCGCACCACGGCTCTGCCGCCAGCCAGTCCAGTTGGGATGTGATTTCGCCCATCATCTGATCAAGGGGATGCTGGCCCACTTCGAACCGCTGGATCAGGGTCTTGCGGATGTGATCGGCTGTCACCTTCTGCGCCCTTTGGCCCCTGTCAGGTCGCACCGACCTGCGGGCAGCCTATGATGCGGGATGGGTCACGCCAACACGGGCCTGCTGCCGGGCGACGATGTCATGGCCGATGGCGGTGCCGCTGGTCCATGCGTCCTCGATCCGGGGGCCAAGGCACCAGTCGCCCCCCAGATAGAGCGTGTCGCAGTCAGACCGCCAGAACGTCTGCCCCAAAGGCCGCGCCACCCGGGCATAGCGCCAGCGGTGCCCCGACGCCTGGATCACGGCCACGGGGTCCACACCCATTTGGTCGCACAGCAAGGGCAGCATCAGCGCGGGCAGGGATGCGAGGTCTTCTTCCAGATGCGCCCGGCTGAAGGCGGGACCGGCCTGTGCCACCCATGTCAGATCGCCCGCGGCGCTGCGGGCGGGCTTGCTGCTGTCCTGCGCAATCCATGACAGCGGGCCCGCAGGGTCCGCCTGCGTCACAAAAGGGGCCACCCCCCGGATGGTGGCCATCAGTGTCAGGCAAGGGTCCATCCGGACGGCGGCCAGCGCCTGCGCCGCGCCGTCATCATCCTGTCCCAGCAAATCCGGAACCTGCGGGGCAGGCACGGTCATGACGACCTGTGCGGCCGGGTGTGCAGTGCCGTCGATGGTCAGCATCCAACCTTTTGCCCCGCGCGCAACCGCCGTCACCTGTGCGGCCTGCCGCACGTCCAGCCCGGCGGCCAGACCGCGTGTCAGCGCGGACATGCCCGGCACACCGACCCAGCTTCGCGCACCAAGGCCCGTATCCCAGGGCGCAATGATCTGCCGCCGGGCCAGATCGTCCAGCACGGCGGCAAAGCTATCCCTTTTTGCCGTCACATATTGCGCGCCGTGATCGCAGATCATCCCGTCCCGGCGGCGTGTGGCGATACGGCCCCCGATGCCGCGCCCTTTGTCAAAGATCACGGCAGGCACGCCTTCCTGCGCCAGCACGCGCGCGCAGGCGATCCCGGCCATGCCGGCACCGATGATGGCGACCGGGATCATGCCTGCACCAGACGGGCAAGAATCCGGGGCGTCTGCTTCTTCACCTTGAAGAACCCGGCGGTCGCGTGGGGCCAGATCACCGCGTCCCAGTCGCGCTGATATTCGGTCAGCTGAATTCCTTGAAGGTGCAGCAACGGTGCGGCGGCCGTCAGCAAATCCTTAAGCGGGCCGCGCGTCGCATAGGGCAGGGCGATCTGGCGCGCACCGGCCGCTGCCGCCCAGCGCACCAGACTGTCCGGATCGTCCGTGCGCAGCGCGGTCGGGGTCTGACCCAGCCGGGTGGCGGTGCAGGCCAAAGCCTGCTTTTCCGCCGCCAGAACCGCATCGGCCACCGGCAAGGGCGACCGCAGTGCAGCGGCAGACAGGGTCGCCGTCGCCCGCAGATCAAGCGCGGCCAGATCGAAATCCGACACCATGCAATCATCGTCCGTCAGCAGCAGCGCCGTGGGGCAACCCGCTGCGGGTGGGGTAAAGGCACGCAGAGGCTGCACCGGTGGCAGGCCGTCCGGCTCTGTCGCGTCCAGCCCGGCGGTGACCTTTGCCAGATCGGTGGGGCGGGGGGTGAACCTGCCTTTTGTAAAGGTGGCGATGTTGTCCGCCAGCGCGGGATAAGGTCGCCCGCGCGTATGCAACCCCGCCACCCAGCGCCAGCTGAGGGTGTTTGATGCGGCGTCACCGTCCAGCAGGTGCCGGTAAAAGAAATCGGCCCCCAGCCGCCACGGCAGACCAAAGGTGAATATCCAGATCGATGCAAACCACATGCGCGCATGGTTGTGCAGGTATCCCGTCGTGACCAGCTCCGCCTGCCAGCCATCAAAACACGCAAGCCCGGTGCGCCCGGTGACGGCGCTGTCAAAGGCGCGGCGCAACCGGCTGTCGCGGTCCAGTGCGGCCAGATCGGCGTCACGCCCCGTCACATAGCTGTCCCAGACCTGCGGGCGGCGTTCCAGCCAGCCTTTGAAATAGCCGCGCCACAGAATTTCCTGAATGAACCGGTCCGCACCCGCTGGCCCGTGCGCGGTCACCGCGGCGCTGGCCACTTCGTGTTCGGTCACCAGACGACGGCGGATATAGGGCGACAGCCGCGACACATCATCATGGTGTCCCGGCCCGTGGTCGTAGTTGCGCCCGATGGCATAGCGTTGCCCCATCGCCGGGACAAAAGCCTGCATCCGTGCCAGCCCTGCGGCGCGGGTTGCGATGAAATCCGGTGTCATGGCGCGTCCTGTCCTGTCAGCGGTAGGGGGTGGCAAGCGTGTGCAGATCGACCCGCGCGCGCAACCGCACAGCCAGCAGATACATGCCGCCGATCTTGCGGTGCAGAAACAGGGTGTCGGCGGGGGGCACATGCGCCAGATCCCGGTCATTGCCGATGGCCAGACCCGCATCGCGCAACCGGTCCAGCAGATCCGACGTGCCGAAATCGAACAGGGATGTCTGCCGCAAGGGGGCAATCGCCATGCGAAACATCCGCTGGATCAGCGCGCGGTGATGCGCCGGGGTGGCCGCACCGAAATAGCCGATCCGTGCCATGGCTGCGGCGATCCGGTCC
>JBBREW010000195.1:0-5884 GCA_038225335.1 Rhodobacterales bacterium | reverse complement strand
TGCACGGATCAAAAAGGCCGGTTACGTTGTGGCTGCGACAGCGTCGAGCCTGCAGGAAGCGAAAGCGGCTGCGGAAAACGAGGACATCTGCGCTGCGGTGCTCGACGTGAACCTTGGGGGCGAGCTGAGCTTTCCAGTGGCAGACATTCTTCATGCGCGAGGCGTGCCGTTCGTCTTTGTCACCGGCTACCAGCCTGACGGCTTTATCCCGGAGCGGTTCAGCACTACGCCCGTGGTGAGGAAACCGTCATCTCCCGGCGATCTGGAGCGGGCCTTGGCTGCGGTGCGGTCGTCGACCGTCCCGGGCGAGGTTCCCGCAATAAAGGCGTCTTGATACAGGACCTCTGCCAAGAGATCGTGGTCTCGTCTTTGGCCGCAACGCGGTCTGGCAGTGGCGTCGGCGTGTCTTTGGGTTGTCCAAAGGTTCTTGTGTCCTACCGGTGTCCTAGAGGACGGATCGCCACGTGCTGTGTCCCGAAGCTGACGCCGACACCGCGAAATCTGGCGGCGTGGCCATCTGCCGGCAGTTTTGACATGATGAAAGTTTGTTCATCGCGGTGCAAAAATGCAGAGCCGCGCAAATTACCGGCCTCTTCTTCGGAACTGGCACTGGCCTGATCAGTTGACCGTCAGATGTGGACCAATCACCCTTCGTCCACCGCCCCCTACACCAAGGACCGACCATGACCGAAACGATCACGCCCCTGCGTCAAAGGACATCATCATGAAAATTGCCGTCGTGGGATTGGGATATGTCGGTATGTCCAATGCGGTGCTGCTTGCGCAGCACAATACCGTTGTGGCGGTGGATCTGATTCAGGACCGGGTCGATCTGGTGAATGCCCGACAAAGCCCGATTGATGATGCAGAGCTGAAGGATTATCTGGCCACCCATCCGCTTGACCTGACCGCCACCACCGATCTGGCGCAGGCTGTCACGGGCGCCGATTATGTCATCGTCGCCACTCCGACCGATTACGACCCGCAGGAAAACTTTTTCGATACCGGGTCGGTCGATGCTGTCGCACGGGCGGCCCTGGCGGCCAATCCGGCGATTCAGGTCGTGGTGAAATCGACGATTCCCGTGGGTTATGTGACGCGGCTGCGCAAGCTTCTGGGCAGCGACCAGATCTTTTTCTGCCCCGAATTTCTGCGCGAAGGCCGCGCCCTTTACGATAACCTGCACCCCAGCCGGATCATTGTGGGCGACCATACGCCCGCGGCCCATGCCTTTGCCGACCTGCTGGTGGCCGGCGCAATCACCAAAGACGCGCCCGTCATGTTCACCGACCCCGACGAGGCAGAGGCCGTCAAATTGTTCGCCAATACCTACCTTGCGATGCGCGTGGCCTATTTCAACGAGCTTGACAGCTATGCCATGGCCGGGGGCATGAACAGCCGCCAGATCATCGAAGGTGTCGGCCTTGATCCGCGGATCGGCGCGCATTACAACAACCCATCCTTCGGTTATGGTGGCTATTGCCTGCCAAAGGACACCAAGCAGTTGTTGGCAAATTATGCTGCTGTGCCGCAGAACATGATGCAGGCCATCGTGGACGCAAACCGCACCCGCAAGGATTTTCTGGCCGACCGCATCGTGGCGATGGGTCCAAAGACGGTGGGTATCTACCGGCTTGTGATGAAGGCGGGGTCCGACAATTTCCGCCAGTCGTCGGTTCAGGGCATCATGAAGCGGGTCAAGGCCAAGGGCATCCGCGTCGTGGTGTATGAACCGGAACTGCCCGATGACAAATTTTTTGGGTCAGACGTCATCCGCGATCTTGCAGACTTCAAGGCGCAGGCCGATGTAATCGTGGCAAACCGTCTGACCGATGACATCCGCGATTCCAGCGACCGGGTGTTCACCCGCGATCTGTTCGGAAACGACTAAGGCGGGCGCGGGGGGCACGGCGCGTCGACAGCGCCTGCCTTCCGTTGCGCAAGGTTCCGAGCATCATTCGCCCGGTTCTGCCACAGGCCGGACAGATGCAGCCTTTCGTTGCGTGTCCGCAGAGTCTGGCGATCCTGCGGGATCCAGTCGACGGCGCCGCTGCATCAACGGGTGTTCCAGAAACCGCCATGAAAACTCTGCCAGAATGAACGAAACAATGATCCAGATGAGAGATCGAACAAGTTTGAGCGGACCTTCGGCCAGATACTCCATGGCTGGGACATAAAGATAAAGCGCAGGGGGCACGAGATAATGGAAGACATAAAGACCGTAGGAAATCTTGCCCATATGAACCAGTGCCGGGTGGGCCAGCCATGCAAAATCAGTGCCCCGGGCGGCGACGCATTGCCGGATCAGACTGGCCGATGCAAATGAGACAAGGAGCGGCACGAGAACCCATTGCAGGCTGAACGGTTTTTGGCCCAGCGCCTCCGGGAACGGTGCGAGCAGGATCAGCACGATGACGGACAGGGCAACAAGGCATGTGCGATCCAGCAGCACCCGGTCCAGCCAGACCAACGCAGGGGTCCGGACGACAATGGCGACCAACGCACCGGCAGCCAGACTGTCGATCTGGCTGGGCAGCAACACATCGATGAACGTGGACACGCCGAACACCATCAGCATCCGGAACCCCGGTGCAAAAAGCAGGCATCCTATGATGACCGGCAGCAGCCATCGCCGGGGCAAAAGAATGACCGCCGGAAACCACAGCAGATAAAATTGCTCTTCGACCGCCAACGTCCAGAAGTGGCCGGCGCCGATCCATTGCTGTTCCCATGCAATCTGAAAGTTGGACAGGTACAGCGCATGCACCCACCAGTCGGTCCGCATGCCCGCAATGCCCAGCACCGCCGACAACCCGATTGCGAGGTAAAACGGCGGGGCCAGCCGGAAAAACCGCCGGACAAAAAAGCGGCGGGCCAGCATGCCGTTTGGCGCGGTGCCCCGCTGGTTCAGCAGAATGGATGTGATCAGAAAGCCCGACAGGACAAAGAACGTGCGGACCCCCACCATGCCCGGCGACCAGTCGCGAATGAACTCGTTATATGTGAAATGTTCTGCAAAGACCAAAAACACGGCGACCGCGCGCAGCCCGTCCAGTTGCGGGATGTAGGGGATCGTCCGCTGGCCTGCCTGTTGTGTCATTTGGCGGTCTTGATCCGCGGTGTCATACGACGCGCCGTCATGGGTCTGACAAGATACGCATAGGCACCGCTGATGTTTGCTCGCGCGACATCGGACCATGTCAGCCCCAATGCCTTATCGAACGCCGGACCACCAAACCGTTCTTTGATCGCCGCTCGGATGCTCCAATACAGATGGCGGAGCAACCAGAGCTCCCGCACGTGCTTGATGTAAAGGGCCCCATTGGCGAATGAATAGGCTTGGGACAGGTCCTTGATTTCGCTGAACTGCTGTCGGCCATGGTGGTGCAGAACAAGCATGTCAGGGACATATTTGATCTGTATGCCCGCCAGATGTGCCCGAACGATATAGTCGGTATCCTCGCCCGCGCGGAACTGCGCGCCAGCGCCGAAACGCGTATCGAAATTGCCGATCACATTTGCAGCCTCTCGGGAGAGGACGAAGTTGCAACCGGGAATGAACCCGCCGGGATGAATGGATACGTTGTAGAAACTGGGGGTCGGGTCATCCTTGATCGTGAAGGGAAGATCATCGGGATCGGCAAGTATCACCCGACCACCGATAAAGATCGGCCCAGCCTGTTGGGCCGCGTGGCGGGCCATGTCGGCCAGATGATCGCCATCCATGATGCAGTCGTCATCGGTAAAGACCAACAACCGGCCCCGCGCCGCCTTAATCCCGACGTTTCGGGCATGGGACAAGCCGCCCTTATCAACCTTGATCAGATGGATGCGCGCGTCGATCTGGCGCAGCATTGAATGATCAAGCGACTGGTCCAGTGCGCTGTTGTTTTCAAGCACGATGATTTCGGTCGGCAATTCAGGCACGCGGTCGGCAGCCTTTACGACGCTTGCGACGCAGCGGACCAACTGTTTCGGCCGGTTCCGCGTGCAAATGATGACGCTGACAACCGGATCAAGCATAAGCGCGTGCCGCAGCAGCCTCGCCCGGACGGACATCGAAGGAGTCCGCAAGGGCTGAAATGTCGCCAAGCGACGGGACCACGTCGCGCATATCACGCGAGATCATCCGGAGTTTGACACGTAAGCTCGCGTTGACCGCCGCAAATCCCAGCACTCCGATGCCGGGCGCGTGCCGGGAGAGGCGCAGCATCGGACGCTCGCGCCGCCGTATCTTGTGCCAGCGATTGCACTGATCGATGAACGACCAGGCGTGTGCATAATTGCGCGTGTCGCAGATCAGGCCAAGCTGGAAGTAAAACAGATTATCGACGCCCAGACAAAAGGCACGATATTCCTCCGTTGGCTGGTCATGCTCCATCGCGTCGAGCTTGCGGATCAGACCTGCGGCGCAGGCCACGGTGTCGGCGGTCACTTCTTCTGCGATGCGACCAAAACCGGTGCCTGCCGCCGCCGGATAGTGGTGCAAAAGCCCCTCTTCCACGATCCGGACATGGGACTGCCACATGGTCGTCATCCGCGTGACGCTGACACTGTCCGGGTGCAGACGGTAGGCCAGCAGCGGCTCGACCGTCTGGGCGACCTTGCAACAATCCGCAAGCCGTCGGAACAGATCGAAATCTTCGGCAATGGGATAGGCTTCGTCGTATCGCAGTTCGCCGTCGGGGATCGTGCTGCGCCGGAACATGACCGTCGGGTGTCGCAGGATGGTGCAAAAGCGCGACAAAACACGCAACTCGACCGCTTCTGTCGCGTCCGGTGCGCCCGGCGGCAACATGCGACGACCCGCATAGATCGTATCGAAAAAGCAACCGCTGACCGCCAGTTCTGGGTCGGATGCAAAGGCTTTCAACTGTGTGCTGATGCGATTGGGGTAAGAAATGTCATCCGCGTCCATGCGCGCGATGAAATCGCCAGTGGCGCGCCCCAACGCTTCGTTCAGGGTTGCGATCAGGCCCCGATTTTCGCGCGCGATGACGACAATTCGCGGGTCCTGTGCGGCGGCGCGTTGCAGAATCTCGCCGGAACGGTCAGACGAGCCATCGTTGACGGCAATGATTTCCAAGTCCCGATGATCTTGCATCAGGATACTGGCAACTGCTGGAGCGAGGTATTTTTCAGCGTTGAACACTGGCAGAATAACTGAAACTTTGGCCATAACCGCCCACCCTAAAAAAACGTGATTAATGCTGTATCGACAGCGGAAGTGGCGTCAACGGGCCGTGTGATGAAGGTCACGAACAGGTGTAATGGTCGTTTTCCGAACGGCCTTAATTAAAATATAAAATACAACGGCTTGAGCCTTAAATTTGTTAATTGGTGCAGCCCAGAGAAGGCAAAAAATTCGATGTTCAATTCCTATCTGCATCCGGCGCTTTTAATAACAATACAACCATTCCGAAAATACGTGCCCGGTGTAATCTTCCTAGGGTTGTTAGCCACAGCGCTTGAAGGAATTGGAATCGGTCTGGTGATTCCATTGCTCGACGTTGTGATGTCGGGGGAATCGTCGGTTCAGGGCTGGTTGCCGGGTTTGCTTGCCTCATTCGGTGAAGGTATTTCGCTGGAACAGCGCGGCCTCCTTATCGGTGCCGCGATACTTATCATGATTGTTCTGAAAAATATCGTTGCCTATATGAATGGCCTGCTTCAGGCGTGGATTTACGGCAAGTCTGGACACCGGCTGCGCGATCAGCTGTCGCGCAGAATGGTCGCGATGGATGCCTCCTATTGCCTGACAGAGCCGCCGTCGCGCCTTCTCAACATCATCTCGAACGAAAGCTGGCGCACGTCCGATGCCGTGGGTGCCTTTCTGTCGATCCTTGTGTCCGGCGCCGCCACGCTGATCTTTCTTGCGTTCCTG
>JBBREW010000194.1:0-5932 GCA_038225335.1 Rhodobacterales bacterium | reverse complement strand
GCCATGTTCAACCGGTCGGCGCGGGACAATATCCGCTATGGTGCGCCGGATGCGACCGAAGACCAGATCCGCCACGCCGCGGCGCGGGCAGAGGCAGAGGAGTTCATTGGCGGCATCCGTGACCACGCCGGACGGCGCGGCTATGACGCGCATCTGGGTGAACGGGGTGTGAAACTTTCGGGCGGTCAGCGCCAGCGGATCGCCATCGCCCGCGCGATCCTGAAGGATGCGCCGATCCTGATCCTGGACGAAGCGACGAGTGCGCTGGATTCCGAGGTCGAAGCCAACATTCAGGATGCGCTGGACGCGGTGATGGAAGGCAAGACCGTCATCGCCATCGCGCACCGCCTGTCCACGCTGCGGCAGATGGACCGGATCATCGTGCTGGACCGGGGCCGCATCGTCGAACAAGGCAGCCACGACGACCTGCTGGCGCAAAACGGGCTTTACGCGCGCTATTGGAACAGGCAATCGGGTGGCTTCATCACCGTAGAGGATGCCGCGTGACCCTGACGATCGACAGCCTGACCCATCTGGGAGCCGGGCGCACTGCGGATGGCACCCTTGTGCCGCGCACCCTGCCGGGGGAAACGGTCGCCCTGCGCGCCGATGGGACGGCACAGATTCTGGTGCCGTCGGTGGACCGGGTCAGCCCGCCGTGCCGTCATTTCAGGACCTGCGGCGGCTGTGCGTTGCAGCACGCGACGGATGATTTCGTGGCAATGTGGAAGGCGCAGGTCGTGGACCGGGCCCTGTCCGCGCACGGCATCACCGCACCATTCCGGCCAATTCACACATCGCCCGCGCAATCCCGGCGCCGGGAAAAGTTCGCCGGGCGGCGAACCAAAACGGGTGCCATGGTCGGATTTCATGCGCGGGCGTCGGACGTGCTGGTGGCGGTGCCCGATTGCCAGTTGGTGACGCCCGGTATCCTTGCCGGGTTGCCGATGCTGGAAGGGCTGACCGTCATTGCCGCATCCCGCCGGGGCGAAGTGGCGCTGACGGTGACGGACTCAGCCGCGGGGCTGGATGTGCTGGTGCAGACGGATCAACCGCTGACCGATCAGTTGCGCATGGATCTGGCCGGGTTCGCGCAGACCCACGCGCTGGCGCGGCTGACATGGCGCGATGATACGGTCGTGACCCTGCGTCCGCCCGTGCAGGTGTTCGGGCCGTCGCAGGTGACGCCGCCACCGGGGGCGTTCCTGCAGGCCACTTCGGATGGCGAGGATGCGCTGCGCCGCGCGGTGCAAGATATCGTGGGCGATGCGGGGCGTGTGCTGGACCTGTTCGCGGGCTGTGGCACCTTTGCCTTGCCGATGTCGGTCAAGGCAGAGGTCTGGGCGCTGGAAGGCGACGCTGCGATGATCGCGGCCCTTGACCGCGGCTGGCGCGGCACCCGCAACATGAAACGGCTGACCGCCACGACCCGCGACCTGTTCCGCCGTCCGCTGGAACCGGACGAGCTGGCCGGATGGGATGCGGCCGTGCTGGACCCGCCACGGGCGGGGGCTGCGGCACAGGTGGCGACACTGGGTCAGGCGCGGATCGGGTGCATTGCGATGGTATCGTGCAACCCTGTCACCTTTGGCCGGGATGTCGCGGCGCTTGTGGCGGACGGATACCGCGTGGACTGGGTGCAGGTCATCGACCAGTTCCGCTGGTCACCGCACGTGGAAATGGTCGCATCCCTCACGCGGGCGTGATGTTTTGAACGCAAAGAACGGGTTTGCCGACCGGGCCGTGTCGTGTATCGAAAAAGGAACTCCGGCGTCAGACCGGGACGGCGTAATTGACGGGACAGGCATATGATCAATCGGCGGTTTGTGACTTTGGGCGCGATGGGCGCGCTGATGGTGGCGTGCAGCAAGCCGAAGCCGTCGAAATTCAAACGCTATGACGGGCCGCCCGTGACGCGGGTGCAGGTGTTCAAGGGTGCCCGCCGGATGCAGTTGCTGAGCGGCAGCACGGTGTTGAAGCAATACAACATGCAGATGGGTTTCGCGCCCATGGGCCACAAGAACATCGAAGGCGACGGCAAAACCCCCGAAGGCGCATACCGGATCGACCGGCGCAATCCCAACAGCCGGTATCACCTGTCGCTGGGCATTTCCTATCCCAACAGCGATGACATCGCGCGGGCGGCAGCCATGGGTAAAACGCCGGGTGGCGAAATCTTCATCCACGGCACGCCTTACCGGTATACCGGGCACCGCGACTGGACATGGGGCTGTATCGCCGTGAGCGATCCAGAGATGGAAGACATCTATGCCATGGTCAAGGACGGCACGCCGATCTTTCTTTACCCTTAATTGGTCATCGGCGGCAGGGGCGGCAAGGCGCCTGCTGCGGGTTGCAGCGCGGGCATCATCGCCTGCGCATTGCTGCCCATGGTCATGGTCCACCACAACTTGCCCGCGGGTTCCTGAAACCATGCCAGCCCCATGCGGCGGGCTTCGGGGTTCAGCACAACCCGGCGTGTGGCGTCGTCGCGCATCCATGCGGCAAGGGTTTCCAGCTCTGTCTCGTAGCTTTCAGAGATGTTCTCGCCCAGAACGCTGCCCTGAAACCCGACCCGGCGGGCGCGGTCCAACGGCGACGATCCGTCAGACCCGAACAACCAGGGGCGATTCTGCACGGACATGTCGCGGGCATGGGTGGCGGCGGCGGCGTTCAGCTGGGGGTCAAGTTCGACCGCAGGCACACCAGCCGCGGCACGCAGGGTATTCACGCTGTCCAGCATGCGAAACTGGATCGCGTCCGTATCGCCGGGGCCGATGCGATAGATCTGCGGCAGCGGCAACCCGTCAGGGCCGATCCGCGCGCCACCACCACGGCTGCAGGCAGCAAGGCCTAGGGCTGCAAGCCCGATCATCATGTTCCGTCTGAGCATCTGCGGCATCCATCATCGCGTTATGGTCCTCTTAACCCGATCAGGGGCACACTACAAATGCCGTCTCTGCCGAATCACGCGGGTGTCAGGCATATCCGGCGGCCACTTTTTGGTCAAAGTACCGCCGTTAAATGATGAAATAACGGACAGACGCAGGGGTGCGGTCGACATGTTCGGGCAACTGACGTGGCAATAATATCGCATCCCGCCGATGGTCTTTGTGGTGATGATCCGGTGATGGTCGTCTAATCCCCGGGATCGTCTGTATAAGGACGTTATCGCGGAACTTCATGGCATGACATCATGTCGGCACACAGGTTCTGTTGATCTGAGGATAGTGGACGATCATCAGGAACGGGGATGCCTTCTGGTGTCCCCGTTCGCGTCTGTGCCGGGTCGATCAGGTCTTTGGGGGTTTGGACCCCAAGGCACCGGACAGCAGGAAGCTGACCACCACCAGCGGCAACCCGATCCCAAAGGTCCAGCGCAACCCGGCGTATTCGGCAACGAAACCCAGCAGTGGCGGGCCCAACAGAAAGATCACAAAGGAAAACTGCGCCAGGGCCGCGACGTTGACGGCGGCGGGGCGATCACTGCGCTGGGCGGCTGCGGACATCGCCAGCGGAAAGATCGCAGAGGTGCCCGCGCCGATCAGCGCGAAACCCAGCAGCGCCGTGGCGGGGTTCGGGGCCGTGAAAACGACGATCACACCGATCATCATGCCGACCTGCATGATGCGGGCGACCAGATCGGGCGCGTGGCGGTCCACGATGCGGTCCGCGAAATAGCGGGTGATCGCCTGTGACAGGGCCGTGGTGGCAACGGCCAGACCGCCCAGAAAGGGTGCGGCCTGAAATACCGAGCTCATGTAGATCGCTGACCAGTCGATGCTGGCCCCTTCAAGCAGCATGGCAGAGAGCGAAACGCCCACCAGCACCATGATGCCAAAGGTGGGACGGGCAATGGCGGGGGTGGTATCTGCTGTTTCGGTGCCGCGTTTCGCGCCCGGTTGGAAATCGCCCAGCAACAGCCAGACCGCAAGGATCGTCAGCGGCAGGATCATTGCCAGATGCAGGGTGGGCGAGACGCCCATCTGCGCCATGAACGCGCCAAAGATCCCGGCCCCGAAGAAACCAAAGCTCCAGAAGGCATGGGCGCGGTTCATGATGCGACGGCCAAGGGCGGCCTCTGTCCGGTCTGCCTCGACGTTCACGATCACCTCGAGCGCGCCCATGGTCAGGCCTGCGGGAATCAGCAGCAGATAAAGGGCGAGCGGACCCGGCGCATTGACCGCGATGGCAAAGAAGAACGCCATGCCTGGCAGCAGGATGAACAGCGCCGTGCGGTGACCGCCCAGCCGCGCGATGATCTGCGCGGCAAGCGTCAGCGAAATCAACGTGCCCGTCGATGTGCCGATGAGTGCAAGACCCAGCGCGCCTTCGGCAATGCCCATCGCCTGTTTGATATCGGGGAGGCGGGGAAAGAGGTTACCCAGCGCAAAGGCATAGATCGCAAAGGCAGCAAAGACGCGCTGATGCGGGGCAAGGCGGGCGGACAAGGACATGAACGCGACTTTCAGACAGTAATCGCGCGCACATAATCACGCCCCGCCATGAAGGCCAATGCCCGTGTTGTGTGGCGGATATCGCCCCTGCCGGGCGACGCCTTTGGCGAGAGTATTTGGAAAAAAGCGAGGAGACAGGGCTGGGGTCAGGCGGCCCCGCCGTTCCGACAATTCAAGGTTTGACCCAGCCTGCAAGGTTCTGGTCGATGATACCGCAGAGTGCGTCGATATGGGCCGGATCGTCGTTCAGGCAGGGGATATAGGTAAAGTGTTCGCCGCCCGCATGATCGAAGGATTCCTTGATCTCTTCGTTGATTTCTTCGAGCGTTTCGATGCAGTCGGCGGAAAAGGCGGGGGCGCAGACGGCGATCCTCTTGATCCCTTCTTCCTGTGCCAGGCGCGCGACCTCTTTCACGGTATAGGGCTTCAGCCATTCTTCGGGACCGAAGCGGGACTGGAAGGTTGTGCGGATTTCGGTCTTGTCCCAGCCAAGGCGTTCGCGCAGCAGGCGCGTCGTTTTCTGGCATTGGCAATGATAGGGGTCGCCTTCGCGCAGATAGCGTTCGGGGACGCCGTGATAGGAACAGATCAGCACCTGTGGCCGTTCGGCCGCCGTGGCATAGGCCCGTTCGATCGACTGCGCGAGAGCGTCGATATAGGCGGCATCTTCGAAGTAAGGATCGACGACACGGGCGGTCGGCTGCCATTTTTCCTTCATCAGGGCCTGAAAGAACTTGTCGTTGGCCGTGGCTGACGTGGCCCCGGCGTAATGTGGATAAAGTGGAAAGAAGAGGATCTTTGTGCAGCCGTCCTCGACCATCTCTCTGACCTTGGAGGGGGTGGAGGGGTTGCCGTAGCGCATGCAGAAATCAACCCGCACGTCATCGCCGTAGCGGGCCTGCATCTGCGACTTGATCGCGGCGGTCTGTTTTTTCGTGATCGTCAGCAGCGGTGATTCGTCCGCGTCTTCGTTCCAGATGGATTTGTAGTTCGCGCCAGAGGTGAAGGGACGTTTCGACAGGATCACCAGTTGCAGCAAGGGCTGCCAGATCCATGCGGAATAATCGACGACGCGTTTGTCGGACAGAAATTCCGACAGATAGCGGCGCATCGACCAGTAATCATAGCCATCCGGTGTGCCCAGATTGGCCACAAGGATACCGATGCGGGCCGGTTTGATCGCGGGATGATCGGGTGCCGCATGCACCGGGCAGGTGGCGGGCCGTTCTGCTGTCTTGTGGTCGAACATGTCCATCTTTCTTCCTGTCCCGTGATCAAAGGGTCAGATAACGGGAAATGGCGGCAGGTCAATCATCATGGGGTTTAAGCGGTGTTTCATCGGTTCCCAATGCGTCAGCCAGTCGCGCCACCGCAGACCCGGGGCGCAGGGGCTGTGGCTGACCGGCTGACGGTGCCCAACCGGTCAGTGTCACCACGTCAAAGCTGGCGGTGACGCGGCCATCGGGCGCTGCAAA
>JBBREW010000193.1:0-5933 GCA_038225335.1 Rhodobacterales bacterium | reverse complement strand
GCCATGCCGTTTTCGGTGACAAAGACCGGCAGATCGCCCACATAATCCTGCGACATCCGCGTCAGAATCCGTTCCAGACCTTCGGGGTAGATTTCCCAACCCATCTGGGTCTTGTCCAGCGGTCCGGTGACAGGACGGGTGGACGGCCAGGTGGCGTCCGGGTCGGCCGCGACCAGACCACGGGTATAGTAGTTGACCCCCAGAAAATCGATCGGCTGGCTGATCTCTGTCATGTCATCCTGCCAGCCTTGGGGCAGGTGCGGGCCGAACCCTTCGAGGGCGGCGGCGGGGTAGGTGCCCTTGGTAATCGCTTCGATGAACCAGCGGTTGTGGGTCGCGTCCTGCGTCGCGGCGGCGGCCTGATCGGCGGCGCTGTCGGTGGCGGCCTGCGTCGCCTCGAAATTCAGGACGATCCCGCAATTCTGCATCCCCATGGCGCGCAGCCGCGTCACGGTGCGACCGTGCGCCTTGTTCACATGATGCATCGCGCGGGCGGCGGCGCGGATATCGCGCAGGCCGGGGGCGTGGTGGCCCAGGAAATGCGACAGATAGGCGACGCACCAGCTTTCGTTGAGGGTGGCGATGGAATGCACGCGGTCACCGATCCGGGCGGTGATCACCTCGGCATAATCGGCCATCCAGTCGGCCACATCCGGGTTCGTCCAGCCGCCCAGATCCGCCAGCGCGGACGGCATTTCCCAGTGATACAGGGTCTGAAAGGGTTTCAGCCCGCGCGCAAGGCAGCCGTCCACAAGGCGGTCATAGAAATCAAGGCCTGCCTGATTTACCTGACCGCGCCCTTCGGGCAACACGCGTGCCCAGCTGGTCGAAAACCGGTAAGCGTCCATCCCCGCATCGGCCAGCAGGTCAAGGTCCGCGTCCATCCGGTGATAGTGGTCGCAGGCGATGGCCCCGTCTTCGGCGCGCAGGACGTTGCCGGGACCTTTGGCAAACGTGTCCCAATGGGTGGACCCGGCACCGCCAAAGGACGACCCTTCGATCTGATAGGCGGCGGTGGCGGCCCCGAACAGAAAACCTTGCGGAAAATCGCTGCGGCTGAGTTTCATGACGGTGTTCCCCCTGAAAAGTATCCGGTGCAATCAGTTGCCCAAGGTGACCTGAATGACAAGGCCACCCAACGCGCCAGCCGTTGTCTTTCACAAGGGGCGTTGCTAACAAAAACCGACCCGTGAAAGGACGATCCCCCATGAGTGCTGCAAAACCTGATAACACGGCCAACCCCGACTGGTGGCGCGGTGCGGTCATTTATCAGATCTATCCCCGCAGTTATCAGGACAGCAACGGCGACGGGATCGGTGATCTGCTGGGGATCGTCAGCCGGATTCCCTATATCGCCTCTCTCGGGGTGGATGCGATCTGGATTTCGCCGTTCTTTACATCCCCGATGAAGGATTTCGGCTACGACGTCAGCGATTACTGCGACGTCGATCCGATGTTCGGGTCGATCGCGGACTTTGACGCGGTGGTCGAAACCGCGCACCGGTTCGGTATCCGCATCCTGATCGATCTGGTGCTGAGCCATACCAGCAACCAGCACCCGTGGTTCAAGGACAGCGTGATCGACCGCACCAATCCAAAGGCGGACTGGTATGTCTGGGCCGATCCGAAACCCGACGGCACGCCGCCGAACAACTGGCTGTCGATCTTTGGCGGCAGCGGCTGGCAGTGGGAACCGCGCCGCGAGCAGTATTATCAGCACAATTTCCTGACGAGCCAGCCCGACCTGAACTTTCACAATATGGACGTGCAAGACGCGCTGCTGGACGTCGCGCGGTTCTGGCTGCACCGGGGTGTGGATGGTTTCCGGCTGGACACAATCAATTTCTACACCTGCGACGCCGAACTGCGCGACAACCCGCCCCTGCCAAAGGAACGGCGGAACGCCAATATCGCGCCCGCCGTGAATCCCTATAACCACCAGGAACATATCTACGACAAGAACCGGCCGGAAAATATTGATTTCCTGCGCAAATTGCGGGCGGTGATGCAGCCGTTCGGGGCGGCAGCCGTGGGCGAGGTGGGCGATGCGCAGCGCGGGCTGGACATCATGGGCGAATACACCCGTGGCTATGACCTGATGCATATGTGCTATGCCTTCGAGTTTCTGAGCGTGGAACAGCCCACCGCCGCGCGGATCGTCGCGGTGATGGAGGATGTGGACCGCGTGGCAGCCGACGGATGGGCCTGCTGGGCGTTTTCCAACCACGACGTGATCCGTCACGCGAGCCGCTGGACGCTGTCACCTGCGGCCCTGCGCACCTTTGTCACGCTGATCATGTGCCTGCGCGGATCGGTCTGCATCTATCAGGGCGAGGAACTGGGTCTGCCAGAGGCGGAATTGCGATTCGAGGATCTGCAAGATCCCTATGGCATCGAATTCTGGCCTGAATTCAAGGGTCGCGACGGCTGCCGGACACCGATGGTCTGGGACGCAGAGGCGCAGCACGCCGGGTTTTCCAACGCCAACCGCACATGGTTGCCCATCGCTGCGGAACATGTCGATCTGGCCGTGGCCACGCAGGAACGCGAACCGGGTGCCTTGCTGCACCATTATCGCAAGGCGATTTCCTTTCGGCAGAACCACAAGGCCTTGCGGACCGGCAGCCATGGCGGGCTGAAATCCGATGGCGACGTTGTGTATTTTACCCGCACGCTGGACGACGAGACGATCTTTTGCGTCTTCAACATCAGCGACAGCCCCAGCACATTCCGGATGCCCGAAGGCATCTGGCGCACCACCGGGTCGGAACTGGGCAGCGCCCATGTGAACGATGATGGCAACCTGTATCTGGGGCCGTGGCAGGTCTGTCTGGCCCTAAACCGGTCAGACCGGACATGACCGGCGCTGACCTGCCGGAAAACCGGCTGAAGACGCGGTTGCAGGCGGGCGACCTGCAGACCGGAATCTGGTTGTCCAGCGCGTCGTCACTGCTTGCGGAACTGGCGGGACATGCGGGTTTTGACTGGTGTCTGATCGACGGCGAACACAGCCCGCAAAGCATGGCCGACATGTTCCCCGTGGTGCAGGCGCTGGCGTCGACACCCACAGCCGCCGTGATCCGTATTCCTGCGGCAGAGGACTGGATGGTGAAGCAGGCGCTGGATATGGGCGCGGATGCGGTGCTGGTGCCGCTGGTCCATGATGCCGCGACCGCCGCCCGGATGGCCCGTGCCATGCGCTATCCGCCAGAGGGCACACGCGGGATGGGGGCTGCGATGACGCGGGCGTCCCGCTTTGGCGCGCTGACGCAATACGTGGATCAGGCCAACCGCAACGCCTGCCTGATCGTGCAGGCCGAAAGCCGGTCTGCACTGGACAATATCGACGCCATTGCCGCCGTCGATGGTGTGGACGGCGTGTTCATCGGCCCTGCCGATCTGTCCGCCGACATGGGGTTCGTGGGCCAGTTGGAACACCCGCAGGTGGATGAGGCCATCGCGCATATCATCGCCCGCACCCATGCGGCGGGCAAGTTTTCCGGCATCCTGACCTTCAACCCCGACCGCATCGCCCAATACCGTGCGGCCGGGGTCGGGTTTCTGGGAGTCGGCGGCGATGTGGCGGTGCTGGCAAAGGCGCTGCGCGCCCTTGCCCTGCTTGCGCGGGGCTAGGGGAGGTCGCGCCTGCGTGTCAGTTCCGCTTGCGCCGACCGGTGCGGGCGCGGCCTTCACCTTCGGCCACGACGGGCCGGTTGAACCTGATCCACTCTCCGCCTGACGGATCGTTGTCAGTCAGGAAATTGGCGGCGCGGATCGCCTCCATTTCGGACCCGGCGCGGGATTTCGTCGATCCAAGCCCGGTCAGCTGGCAAAAGATTTCAAGGTCGATGTCATCCGGCACGATGAATCCCGCCGCTGCCAGTTCCAGCTTTTTCGCAGCGATCCGCGCCTGAGACACGGGCAGGGCCACCGGGTTCATGATGGCCGAGGTCATCCCCGTCGCCATCGCCATCGGCAGGAAGGCGTTGTTGATGCCGTGCCGGTTGGGCAGGCCAAAGCTGATGTTGGACGCGCCGCAGGTGGTGTTCACCCCCAGTTCGTCGCGCAGCCGCCGCACAAGGGTAAAGACCTGCAACCCGGCAGTGCCCATGGCCCCGATGGGCATGACCAGCGGATCAACGACGATGTCATGCGCGGGAATTCCGAAATCCGCCGCGCGTTCGACGATCTTCTTGGCCACGGCAAAACGGACCTCCGGGTCCTCGGAAATGCCGGTGTCATCGTTGGAAATGGCCACGACGGGGACGTTGTATTTCTTCACCAGCGGCAGGACCAGTTCCAGACGCTCTTCCTCTCCGGTCACGGAATTCAGCAGGGGACGGCCCTCGCAGGCGGCAAGGCCTGCCTCCAGCGCGCCGGGGACGGAACTGTCGATGCACAGCGGCACATCGACAATGGCCTGCACGCGGCGGATCAGCTCTGGCATCAGCATAGGTTCGACAAAGTTGTTGTCCGCATAGCGCGGGTCCGTCGCCATCTTGTTGGTGAACACCGCCCCCGAATTGATATCCAGCATCGTGGCACCGGCTGCGACCTGTGCGATGGCGTCGGCCTCGACCCGGCTGTAATCGCCCTGTTCCAGCTCTGCGGCCAAAATCTTGCGTCCGGTGGGATTGATCCGTTCACCGATCACGCAAAAAGGCTGATCAAAGCCGATGATGGCTGTCTTGGTCTTGGATTCGACGATCGTGCGGGTCATGCAGTGTCCTTTTGCGGGGTGGCCGGACGGGCGGCGTCGCCGCCGTGATCCATGGCCCATTGGGCATTCGCCGTGATCCCGCCCAGCGGGAAAAAGTGGACGGCGGCAACGTTGAAATCGGGATGACGGGCCTTGTGGGCCGCAAGATCGGCAATGACCGCATCGGGCGTGTGGGGCAACAGCAGTTTCGTCACATCCGCCGCCCGGCGTTGCAGCACCCGCAGGCTGGGTCCGACACCGCAGGCCATGGCGAACTTGATCATGGTCTGCAATTTGGCGGGCCCTGCGATGCCGATATGAATGGGCAGGGTGATGCCCGCATCCCGCAGGGCGTCGGCCCATGTGATGATCGGGGCTGCTTCGAAACAGAATTGTGTGACGATGGCCATCTGGGCATCGCTGGTGTCACTGAACCGCTGTTTCCAGTGCAGCGCCTGCATGACCTGTGTCTGGGTGCCGTCCGGGTCGATGTCGCGGCTGCCTTCGGGGTGACCCGCGACGTGCAGACGTTTGAACCCTGCAAAGGCGCCGGTGTTCAGCAAGGCCATCGAACTGTCGAAATCACCTTGCGGCGCGGCCACACCACCCGCCAGCAACAGGGCCTGATCGACGCCTGCTTCGCCTTGATAGCGTGCGATCCAGTCGTGAAGCGTGGCACGGTCGCGGATGATCCGGGCCGGGAAATGCGGCATGACCTGAAACCCGTCGTCCGCCAGCCGCCGCGCGGTGGCGACCATGTCTGCGATCGGCGTGCCGTCGATATGCGCGATATAGACCCGCGTGCCTGCGGGCAGCAGCGATTTGAAATCCGCCACCTTTTCAGCGGTGCGCGGCATCACCTCTATCGAATAGTCGTGCAGAAAATCGGCGATGGCCGGTCCTGACCGGGGTGCAGTCACAGCTTTGCGTCTCAGGAACGGCATCAGCGGCACGAGGGGCTCCTCTCAAAGGTGGGTGCAGGGCTGGCGGTCAGACCCAGCCGTCGTTGTCGATCAGCACGCGCAGGCGGTCTGGCGTGTATTCCGCGTCGAGTCGCGCGGCCTCTGCCGCGGCAACGGGGCCATCCTCGCCCGGCAGGGGATAGGGGTCGCCACGGCGCATGCCCGCCAGATAGGCGTCGGTCCCCGCCGCCCCTGATTTCATCGCGGCACGGTCGATGGCCTGTTCAAACCGTTCGGGCAGCTGGATCTTTGCCGCCTTGCGACCGCGCCCC
>JBBREW010000192.1:0-5935 GCA_038225335.1 Rhodobacterales bacterium | reverse complement strand
TATCCGGGGCAGGGGCATCTGCTGTTCTTTACCCGCCCGGATGTCTTTGCGGATATGCTGGATTTTGCCGAAGGCCGCCCGCCGCGCCTGCGCTGACGGCGGCTGTGGGCCGTCACCTTTGCGCTGGACAGGCGCGCTGGGGCGTCTACCTCTGCCCTGACCGACAGGAGAGCCCATGCTGACCCCCGCCACCCCCGATACGCTTGCCGCACTGGCCGCCCTGTTGCCGGACGGCGCCTTTCGCGACCAGACCGACCGGTATCTGACGGAACCGCGCGGCCGGTGGCAAGGGCAGGGCGTCGTGGTGGCCCCCCATGATACCGCGCAGGTGGCGCAGATCATGGCGTTTTGCCATGCGCAGCGCATCGGTGTGGTGCCTTACGGTGGCGGCACGGGGCTGGTCGGCGGGCAGCTGATGGACGGCGGCGTGCCGCCCTTGGTGCTGTCGCTGGAACGCATGGCGGCGATCCGGGCCACCTATGCGTCCGAATCCGTTCTGGTGGCAGAGGCCGGTGCGATCCTTGCCGATATCCAGCAGGCCGCGGCGGATATGGGGCGTCTGTTTGCCCTGTCGCTGGCGTCCGAAGGATCGGCCCGGATCGGCGGGTTGCTGGCGACCAATGCGGGCGGCGTGAACGTGCTGCGCTATGGCAATGCCCGCGCCCAGTGTCTGGGGCTGGAGGTGGTGCGCCCGGACGGCACGATCTGGCACGGCCTGTCGCGGCTGCACAAGGACAACACTGGCTATGACCTGCGCGACCTGATGATCGGGGCCGAAGGCACGCTGGGGGTGATCACCGCCGCCGCGTTGCGCCTGATGCCGCGCCCGGTGGGTGTGGGTGCGGCCATGCTGGCGGTGCCCACGCCTGCGGCGGCGCTGGACCTGCTGGCGCTGGCGCAGGACCAGTTGGGCGACGGCATTTCCGCGTTCGAGCTGATCGGCAGGCAAGGCACCGCCTTTCTGGACGAGGTCGGGCCCGCCTATCGCGCGCCCTTCACGCCGATGCCGGACTGGATGGTGCTGATCGACATCGGTCTGCCGTCCGGTCTGGCCCCGGACGTGGCCCTTGAAACCCTGTTCGCAGCCGCGTTCGACGCGGGGCTGGTCACCGACGGCGTCGTGGCGCGGTCGCAGGCGGACCGCACCGCGCTGTGGCATATCCGTGAAAGCATACCAGAGGCCAACCGCAGGATCGGGTCGATATCGTCCCACGACATCGCCTTGCCGCTGAGTGCCGTGCCGGGGTTCATCACAGAGGCGGGCGACAGGTTGGCGCGGATCGGTGACGTGCGGATCAACTGCTTTGGTCATCTGGGCGACGGAAACCTGCATTACAACGTATTCCCCCCCCGCGGCGTGGACCGCGCGGCCATGGATCATCTGCGCGCGGCGGTGAAAACCTGTGTCCACGATCTGACCGATTCCCTTGGCGGATCGGTCAGCGCCGAACACGGGATCGGGCGGTTGAAGGTGGGTGATCTGGAACGCTATGCGGACCCGGCCAAACTTGCGATGATGCGGGCGATCAAATTGGCGCTGGACCCCCACGGCATCATGAATCCCGGCGCGGTCCTGCGGGCGTTTACCTGATATTAAGCGACCCTGCGCTAGACCTGAGGCAGAAAGGCGGTTGAACCCGACCTTTCACCCGGGTCAGAAGACCTCGCTGCGGCCCTCGAAGGGGGCTTGTCGAAAAATCGACGCAGCAGGCCGTGACCCCCGATGCGGCGGCAGGGGATTGCGTATCCGTTGCCGCCGCGGGCCGGTCAGTGACCGTCGTAGGCACACAGGGCATGCACATCCATGCCCAGACCTTCGAGTTTGGCCCGACCGCCCAATTCCGGCAGGTCGATGATAAAGGCGCAGCCGACAACCTGCGCGCCAAGGCGTTCGATCAGTTTGATCCCGGCCTCTGCCGTGCCGCCCGTGGCCAGCAGGTCATCCACCAGCAGCACACGTTCGCCCGCCTGCAGCGCGTCGTCGTGGATTTCCACGATCGCTTCGCCGTATTCCAGCGTGTAGGACTGTTCGATGCATTTGGCGGGCAGCTTGCCCTTTTTGCGGATCGGCACGAAACCGACGGACAATTGGTGCGCAATGGCACCGCCAAGGATGAAACCGCGCGCCTCCAGCCCGACCACGCGGTCGATCGGCTGTCCGGCGTAAGGGTGCAGCAACTGGTCGATGGCCATGCGAAACCCGCGCGGGTCGGCAAACAGCGTCGTCACATCGCGGAACATGATCCCGGCATGGGGGAAATCGGGAATCGTGCGGATGTAATCCTGAACGGTTTTCATGCGGTGTCCTTTTGGGTCAGCACGCGGCCCGCGACCGCGTCAAGTTTGGCGACAAGCGCGGGATCGCGTTTGTCGGGTGATGTCATGATGGCATGGGTCAGGGCCGTGTCGCAGCCGCCGGTGCATCCCTCAGGCAGGGCCGCCAGCAAGGCCAGCACCATGTCGCGGGCCTTTGTGCCGTTGCCTTGCAGGGTGGCAATCACATCGGCCACATCCACCGCCCCGTGATCCGGGTGCCAGCTGTCGAAATCGGTGATCATCGCGACAGAGGCATAATGCAGTTCCGCTTCGCGGGCCAGTTTCGCCTCTGGCATATTGGTCATGCCGATCACGTCGCAGCCCCAGACATCGCGGTACAGCAGGCTTTCGGCGCGGCTGGAAAACTGCGGGCCTTCCATCGCCAGATAGGTGCCGCCATCGTGGGTCGTGATGCCCACGGACCGCGCGGCAGCGACGCAGGCCGCCGACAGATCCGGGCAGACCGGGTGCGCAACGCTGACATGGGCCACGCAGCCCGTGCCAAAGAAGGATTTTTCCCGTGCAAAGGTGCGGTCGATGAACTGGTCCACAACGACGAAATCGCCGGGCGCCATGTGGTCGCGGAACGATCCGCAGGCGCTGAGGCTGACCAGATGGGTGACGCCCAGCCGTTTCAGCGCGTCGATGTTCGCGCGGTAAGGCACGGTGGTCGGGCTGTGGATATGGCCGCGTCCGTGGCGAGGCAGAAATGCAAGCGCAACGCCGTTCAGGGTGCCCGTCAGGATGTCGTCAGACGCAGCGCCCCAAGGGGTGTCGACCTGCTGCCACCGGGCATCCTGCAAACCCGGCAGATCATAAAGCCCAGACCCGCCGATGATTCCAAATCTGCCTGTCATCTGATCCTGTCCCGGCTGCACCCACCGCTTTGTGGCCAGAGAAACCAAGGCTTGCAACCACTGACGGTGGTGTGGCGGGACAAACCCGGCGTCGTGTTGTCCTGCACGCAGGGGCATCCGCATCGCGCCCGGATGACAAAGAACCCCTTGCCTGAATTTTAGGCAAGTGATGGGATAAGGGGCTGATTCTTGTTATTGGTGCTGGCTTTATTTGCTGCGGCTGCGAAGAGTGGAAAAAAACCAAGTAACTGAACGGGGAAGAAACACCATGTATTACCAAACCATCACCGCTGCCGTCCTGTTGGCATCCGCCGCACAGGCGCAGACAGATCTGCCCTTTGCGCTGGACTGGAAATTCGAAGGTCCGGCCGCACCTTATTTCGCCGCCATCGACAACGGCCATTTTGCCGAAGCCGGTTTGAACGTGACGATCGAGGCGGGCAACGGGTCGCTGGAAGCCATTCCAAAGGTCGCCACCGGTGCGTTTCCCGTCGGATTTGCCGATATCAACAGCCTGATCAAGTTTCTGGACCAGAACCCAGGCGCACCGGTGATTGCGGCGATGATGGTCTATGACAAGCCGCCCTTTGCCGTGATCGGCCGCAAGTCGCTGGGCATCGAAGGCCCGGCATCGCTGGAAGGCAAGATCCTTGGCGCACCGCCGCCCGATGGCGCATGGGCGCAGTTCCCGATCTTTGCCGCCGAAAACGACCTTGATATGGCGGCGATCACCGTCGAACCCGTGGGCTTTCCCACGCGAGAGCCGATGCTGGCCGAAGGCAATGTCGCCGCGATCACCGGTTTTTCGTTCACATCCTATCTGAACGTCGAACGCCTTGGCGTGCCAGAGGATGATCTGGTCACGCTGCTGATGGCCGATTACGGCGTGGATCTGTATGGTAACGCGGTCATCGTGAACACGGAATACGCCGCCGCCAACCCAGAGATCATCGAAGGATTTCTGGCCGCGATCGCCGCGGGCTGGACCGATGCGATCGCCGATCCCGCATCCACGATCCCGATGCTGGTTGACCGCAACCCGGCCGCTGATGCGGATCTGGAACTGCGGCGTCTGGAACTGTCGATCCGTGACAACGTGAACACCGACTGGGTGCAGGCAAACGGGTTCGGCGGCATCGACGCGGACCGCATGGCCAGCAGTCTGGACCAGATCGCCACGACCTATGAATTCGTGACGACACCTGACGCGGCGCTGTATTTCACCGACGCTTACCTGCCCGAGGGCGGATTCAAGCTGGCTGAATGACAGTGGAATCGCTGATCGACATCGCCGGGGTGCGGCACGCATATCGGACCGCCTCCGGCCCCTTGCCGGTGCTGGACGGGCTTGACCTGCAGGTGCCAGAGGGTGGGTTTGTGGCCGTGGTCGGCCCGTCAGGCTGTGGCAAGTCCACCCTGACGCGGCTGGTGGCGGGGCTGCTGATCCCGGACGAAGGGCAGGTGCGGGTGCATGGCAGCCGCATCACCGCCCCGCGCAGCAATGTCGGCATGGCGTTTCAGAACCCTGTGCTGCTGGAATGGCGCACGATCCTGCAGAACGTCCTGCTGCCGCTGGAAATCGTGCCGACCAAACTGACCAAGGCCCAGGGCGAGGCCCGCGCCCGCAAGCTGCTGGCACTGGTCGGGCTGGAAGGGTTCGAGGGCAAGCGTCCGTCGGAACTGTCGGGTGGCATGAAGCAGCGCGCGTCCCTGTGCCGTGCGCTGATCCACCAGCCAGAGATTCTGATCCTTGACGAACCTTTCGGTGCCCTGGACGCCTTTACCCGCGAAGACCTGTGGCAGATCATGCACCGGGTCAAAGCCGAAGAGCCGTTTACCGGCGTGTTGATCACCCACGATCTGCGCGAATCAATCTTTCTGGCCGATCAGGTCGTTGTGCTGTCGGGACGCCCGGCACGGACCCAGTTCGTGCTGGATATTCCCGATACCGGGGTCCGGACGCTGGATCACCTTTATACACCAGAGGCTGCAACGATGCTGAACACCCTGCGCCACCAGATCGAGGTCGCCCAAGGGCGGGCCGCCGCATGAAGGCGCGTCAGGTTCTGGTGCCATTGGCCGCTGTCGCCCTGTTCCTGATTGCATGGGAGGCGCTGGTCTGGGTCATGGGCTGGCCCAACTACAAGATGGCAAGCCCGACCGATCTGATTCCGGCCTATGAACGCTATTGGTCGCTGTTCCTGACGATGGGGTGGCAGACCCTGTGGCGCACCGTGCTGGGGCTGGTACTTGCGGTCATCTTTGGGGTCGTGCTGGGCATGATGATGGGCTTTTCGCGCACGATGCGCGATGCGCTTTATCCGTTGCTGGTGGGTTTCAACGCGGTGCCAAAGGCGACGGTGGTGCCCATCGTGGCGCTGATGTTCGTCGGCTGGCACGATTTCAACACGGTGCTGATTGCCTTCATGATCAGTTTTTTCCCGATTGCTGTGTCGGTCAGCATCGGGTTGTCCACGCTGGAACCGGAATACCGCGACATCCTGCGCAGTCTGGGTGCGTCGCAATCCACGATTTTCTGGAAGATCGCCCTGCCAAAGACCCTGCCGGAGTTTTTTGGCGCGCTGAAGGTCAGTGTCACGCTGGCCTTCATCGGGACGAATCTGATGGAGATCGTCAGTCCGCACGGACGCGGGCTGGGTGCGCTGTTCGATTCGGGCAAGACCAATTCCGATTACCCGCTGATGTTCGCGGTGCTGATCGCCCTCGCGGTGCTGGGGATCGTGCTGTATTATTGCGTCGTG
>JBBREW010000191.1:0-5949 GCA_038225335.1 Rhodobacterales bacterium | reverse complement strand
GATGCCATCGTGTTGCAATGCGGTGCCGACGCGGTGGCCGAAGACCCCCAGTCCCGCCTGTGCCTGTCGAACGGCGCGCATTGGGCGATCGTTGCCGCCCTGCGCCCGCTGTCGCCGCGGCTGATGGTGCTGGGCGGTGGCGGCTATAACCCATGGAGCGTGGGGCGGCTGTGGACCGGCAACTGGGCGATCCTGAATGATCTGGTGATCCCCGACATGTTGCCGCCAGCCGCACAGGCGGTGCTGGCGGCCCTGCGCTGGGACGGCCAGCGGCGGGTGCGGGTGCCGCCGGATCACTGGATCACGACGCTGCGCGATGCCCCCCGCCACGGCCCTGTCAGTGACGCCGTGCGCCATGCCTGTGACCGGCAGACAGCGCGGTTGGTGGCCTGGATGTGACCGGGCGTGGCCCATGCTCTCTTGCGATGGGCGGCACAAGGCGGAATAGTCGCGCGACACGCAAGCGGGGCCACCATGAAACATCTGCTGATCGCGCTGGGCCTTTGGGCTGTTGTCGCAGGTCCGGACCCGGCGCAGGCTGACCGCGTGACGGTCTTTGCCGCCGCATCATTGAAGGAACCGCTGGATGCGCTGCTGGCGGGGCGGCGGGATGTGGTGGTCAGCTATGGTGGCAGCGGGACGCTGGCACAGCAGATCATCGCCGGTGCGCCTGCCGATCTGGTGTTTCTGGCCCATCCGGTCTGGATGCAGGCAATGGCCGATGCGGGGGTCCTGATGCCGGACAGCATCACGGACCTTCTGGGCAACCGGCTTGTGCTGGTGGCGCCGCAGGGGCAGCCCGCGGTGCCGTTGACCCCTGTGGGGTTGCAATCGGCCCTTGGCGCTGACGGGCGATTGGCCATCGGCATGACCGCATCGGTGCCTGCGGGCATCTATGGCCGGGCGGCGCTGGAATCCCTGGGACTGTGGGACACGGTGGCATCCCGTCTGGCAGAGGTGGACAGCGTGCGATCAGCCCTGACCCTGACCGCGCGGGCAGAGGTGCCGCTGGGGCTCGTCTATGCCACGGACGCCCGGGTGGTGCCGACCCTGACGGTTGTGGCGACCCTTCCTGACGGCAGCCACGATCCCATCGTGTATCAGGCGGCCCGTGTCGCGGGCGGTGATCCCGCAGCGCAGGCGGTCTTGGACCTGTTTGCAGCAGCGGAGGGTCAGGCGCAGTTCGCCGCCGCAGGTTTTGTGCCCTTGGTGGCGCGCTGATGGACCTTGACGCCGCAGCATGGGCCGCCGTGGCGCTGTCGCTGCGCGTGGCCGTCGTGGCGACGATCGTCAGCCTGCCGCTGGCGGTGCTGGTTGCGTGGCTGCTGGCGCGCAAGCGGTTCTGGGGGCGCGGACTGCTGAACGGGTTGGTGCATTTGCCGCTGGTCCTGCCGCCGGTCGTCACGGGATACCTGCTGCTGATCGTTTTCGGCACCCAAGGGCCGGTGGGTGGATTTCTGCGCGATACCTTCGGCATCACGCTGGCCTTTCGCTGGACCGGGGCGGTGCTGGCCGCCGGGATCATGGCCTTTCCGCTGGTGGTCCGCGCGATCAGGCTGGGATTCGAGGCGGTGGACCCCGGGCTGGAGGATGCGGCAGCAACGCTGGGGGCCAGCCGCATCCGCGTCTTTGTCACCGTGACGCTGCCCTTGATCGCGCCTGCGGTGCTGGCGGGTGCTGTTCTGGGATTTGCCAAGGCGCTGGGGGAATTCGGCGCGACGATCACCTTTGTCGCGGCGATCCCCGGCCAGACCCAGACCATCCCGTCGGCCATTTACGGGCTGTTGCAGGTGCCGGGACAGGACGGGGCGGTCGTGTCGCTGGTGGTGCTGTCGATCGGGCTGGCGATGGGCACATTGGCGCTGGCGGAATGGTTGCAGGGCCGGATGCTGGCACGGCGGGCCGGATGATCGACGTGGCCATCACGGCCCGGCTGGGCGATTTCGTGCTGGACGCGGCCTTTGCGGCCCCGATGGGCGTGACGGCGGTCTTTGGCCGTTCCGGGTCGGGGAAATCATCCCTGATCAATGCGATTGCGGGTCTGTTGCGGCCCGACGCGGGCCATGTGCGGATCGGCGGTGTCGATGTCACAGGGCAGCCCGTCCACCGGCGGCGCATCGGTTACGTGTTTCAGGATGCGCGGCTGTTTCCGCATCTGACGGTGGCCCGCAATCTGGCCTATGGCGGCAGTCACGACCGGGACGCGGTGGTGGCGATGCTGGGCTTGGAACCTTTGTTGCAGCGGATGCCCGCCACCTTGTCCGGTGGCGAAAAATCCCGCGTGGCCATCGGGCGGGCGCTGATGTCGAACCCGCGCCTGTTGTTGCTGGACGAACCGCTGGCGGCCCTTGATGCGCCGCGCAAGGCAGAGGTGTTGCAGTATCTGGAACGCCTGTGTGCGCAGACGGCGGTGCCTGTGATCTATGTCAGTCACGCCATGTCAGAGGTGGCGCGGCTGGCGCAGACGCTGGTGTTGCTGGATGCAGGCAGGGTCACGCGCGCTGGGCCGCTGGGCGATGTGCTGGCGGACCCTGCCGCGGTGCCGCTGATCGGGGTGCGCGATGCGGGCGCTGTGCTGACCGGCACGATCCGCGCGATCAGCGCCGCCGACGGGCTGACAGAGGTGGCCCTGACCGCCGGGCGGCTGGTCCTGCCGGGACGGCTGGGCCGCCTTGGCGACCGGGTGCGCCTGCGGATTCCGGCGCAGGACGTGATCTTGTCGCGCGATGAACCCTTTGGCCTGTCGGCGCAGAATGTATTGGCCTGCCGGATCACGGCACTGGAAATCGGACAGGGGCCGGGGGTGGCCGTGGCCCTTCTCAGCGGAACGGACCGCCTGCTGGCGCGGATCACGCGGCGGTCGGCGGCCGTGATGGGGCTGGCCACCGGGCAACAGGTTTTCGCGATCCTGAAGGCCACGGCGATCGCGCAACAGGATATCTCTGGAGGATGGGAATGACGGTGCTGCACAAGGTCGTGGTCATGGGGGTGTCCGGCTGTGGCAAATCCATGATCGCGCAGGGATTGTCGGATGCGACCGGGTTGCGGTTTCTGGACGGCGACAGCCTGCACCCCGCCACCAACATCGCCAAGATGTCGGCGGGACACCCCCTGGATGACGCGGACCGTGCGCCATGGCTGGACGCGGTCGGCGCGGCCCTGGCGGGACGGGCCGATGTGGTGGCCTGTTCCGCGTTAAAGCGGGCCTACCGCGACCGGATCAGGGTGCAGGTGCCGGATGCGGTCTTTGTGCATCTGGACGGGCCGCGCGATGTGCTGGCCGCGCGGGTGGGCGGGCGTCCGGGGCATTTCATGCCCGCGGACCTGCTGGACAGTCAGCTTGCGACGCTGGAACCCTTGCAGGCGGACGAGGCGGGGATCGTCGTCGATCTGGACCAGACGCCGGACCGCATCGTTGCCACGATCCGGCGGCGGATCGTTACAAGGGGCCAGTCTGAAACAACGTGACCTTCAACCCGCCGTGCGGCACCTGCAGGCGGTCGGGGGTAAAGGGCAGCCCTGTCGCCTTGGCCAGCCCCGGTTCGCTGGTGACAAGGCCGATCCGCCACCCCCGGAACCGGTCGCGCAGGGTGGCCCCCAACGCGCCGTATAACGGAAATAGCAGGTTCCGGTTGCCGATCCGTGCGCCGTAAGGCGGGTTGACCATGACCAGACCGGGCGGACCCGCGGGGCGCGGCAGGTCGCTGATCGCGTGATGGGCAAAGGTCGTGATCGCACTGACGCCCGCGCGGGCAGCATTGGCGGTCGCATTGCGGACGGCCCCGGTATCCCTGTCCGATCCATAGAACCGGGGCAGGGCGTCGGTGGCCGCCGGGGTCTGGTCGCGCATCCGGGCAAAGGCATCGGCATCGTATCCCGCCAGGTGCATGAAGGCGAAATCGCGGGACCGCCCCGGTTTCAGCCCCATGGCGATATCAGCAGCCTCGATCACAAAGGTGCCGGACCCGCACATGGGATCGACGACAGGCTGGGTGCCGTCATAGCCGCAGTGCCGCAGGAACAGGGCCGCCAGCGTTTCGCGCAGGGGCGCCTTGCCGACCGCTTCCTTGTGGCCGCGTTTGTGCAGGCTGTCGCCGGATGTATCGACCGACAGGGTCACGGTATTGTCGTCGATCCGCACCTTGAGCGTCAGGGGCGCGTCGGCTGCGATGGTGATGCCTGCGTTTTCGCGCAGGGCGGTTTCGATGCGCTGGGTCGCGGCCCCGGCATGATAGATCTTGGACGCATGGCATGTCACCTCGACCCTGATCGGCACGTCGGGGCGCAGGGTGTCGGTCCATGGAAACTTGCGCGACCGCTTGTCCAGTTGCGCCAGATGAAACGCCAGAAAGCTGCCAAAGCGCGCAAGGATGCGCCCTGCACCGCGCAGTTCCAGATTGGCGCGCCAGACGTCCGGCCAGCCGCCCATGAAGGTGACGCCGCCGGGACTGATCACGGGATCGGCGAAACCTGCGGCCTGCACCTCTGCCAGCAGCAGGGGTTCCAGGCCGGGGGGGGCGGTGGCAAAGATGGCAAAGGTCTGATCGGTCATGGGCACGCCATACCGGGTTTGACCCCGCCCTGCATCAGGGAAACGCAGCCTTGTGACCCCTCAGGCGCGCAGGTGCGGGCGCAAGGGCTGTGGGCCGGGTCTCACGGTGACGTGCGCGTGGTCCCCTTTCGGTCGCTGCGGGCATGATGCAGATGATCCGGGCAGGGCGGTCTGCGTCATATCGCGCCGCGTTATTGTCAAACCCTGTCAACGGCCTAATGTCACCGTGTTGATCTGTCCCGCAGTGCCGCGGGTTCCTTTTTTGCAAAGCCCTGCATGTCCGTGACCCCCTTCTTGTCCGTGATCGCCACAGCGCAGGGGCCCGCCTTGCGGCTGGCGCTGTTCGGCCTGCTGTTGTTGCCGTTTGCCCTGTGGCTGGCTTGGGATTTTGCACCGCGCGGGTCGGCGCTGACGGCGGTGGTGTTTCTGGCTGGCCTTGGGGTGGCTGTGCGCGGCATGGCGCAGACCTATCCTCACGGGGCGACGGGGATGTGCAATCTTGTGACGCTGACCCGGCTTGCGCTTGTCTCTGCCTTGGCTGCGGTCCTGCTGGCGGCGGCACCGCTGGTGGGCACCGGGGCAGGCTGGGCCGTCTTTGCCATTGCCGCAACGGCGCTGTCGCTGGACGGGATCGACGGCTGGTGGGCCCGGCGTCAGAACCTTGTATCTGATTTCGGCGCGCGGTTCGATATGGAAGTGGACGCCTTGCTGGCCGCGACGCTGGCGGTGCTGCTGATGGCGCAGGACCGGGCAGGGATTGTGTCGCTGCTGATCCTTGGGACCCTCCGCTATGTCTTTGTGCTGGCGACATGGCCGCTGCCGTGGCTGGGCGGCCCCCTTTATCCCAGCCTGCGGCGCAAGACGGTCTGCGTGATCCAGATCGCCGTGCTGGCCGCGCTGACCTTGCCGGTGCTGCCCGATCCGGAGGCCCGCCTGTTGGCGGCGGGGGCGGCGGGGTTGCTGGTGTGGTCCTTTGCCCGCGACATCCGCTGGCTGGCGCGGCAGGCATGAGGCAGGCCATCCGCATCGCCGGTATCGCGGTTTTTCTGGCTGTGGTGGTCTGGGCCGTGACCCATGCAGAGGTCGGCGCACGACTGGCGCAGGCCGATCTGCGCTGGGTCGGGGTCGCACTGGCCTGTCTGCTGGCGCAGACCCTGCTGATGGCCCTGCGCTGGCGGCTAGTGGCGCTGCACCTTGGGACGCGGTTTTCCGTGGGCTGGGCGGTGCGCGAGTATTTCATTGCGCAGATCGTGAACGTGACCTTGCCCGGTGGCGTGCTGGGCGAAGGCGCGCGCGTCGTGCGGTCGGGGCGCGGTGACGGTGGGCTGGGCCGGGCGGCGCAGGCGGTCGTGATCGAGCGGGCAATCGGACAGGTCGGATTGCTGCTGCTGGGTCTG
>JBBREW010000190.1:0-5966 GCA_038225335.1 Rhodobacterales bacterium | reverse complement strand
CAGCGGACCGCCAGCCAGCACGGATTTTCCCCCCACCAAGGAGACCTGCATGACACAGACAGCCCAAACCCTGTCCACCGATGCCACAGCACAGATTGCCGATGCCCTGACCCAATGCGTGGCCGAAACCACGGTCACGACGATGCTGGCGCAGAATTTTCACTGGAACGTCACAGGCATGGCCTTTGGCCCGCTGCACGATTTGTTTCAAAAGATCTACGAGGATCATTTCGCGGCACAGGACGATTTGTCCGAACGCGTGCGCGCCCTTGACGTGCCTGCGGCTGGCACGCTGGCGCTGATGCTGTCGCGGTCAAAGGTCAAGGAAACCGATGGCACCCCGCCCGCCGAAGAGATGGTCCGCCTGTTGCAGGATGCGCAGGAAACCATCGCCGAAACCCTTGCGGGTGCCGGTGAATTGGCCGCCCAGCACGGCGACACTCTGACCGAAGATCTGTGTATCGCCCGCGGTCAGGTGCATGAAAAGTTTGCATGGATGCTGCGGTCGCACCTGCGCTGACGCGGGACACCACAGGCGGCGGCAAGCCGCCTTGCGGCCGTCAGATGTCGGGTGCCATCAACTGCCCCGCGCTACGCGCCAGTTGGTCAGGGTAGCCGATTTCGTCCACAAGGACAAAGGCGGCGCGGCCCCGGTCAAACTGGGCAAAGGTCTGCCCGTCGTAATCGAACACGGTGGGCGCGCGTGCGGCGGTGTCGCTGTCGCGCGCCACCGCCAGCAACATGATCCGCCCCAGATCGGGGGCATCCAGCGCGATGGCAAGGCCGGGACGGTCCGGCGTGGCCACGATCTGCACATCGCGGATGATCCAAGTCGCAGGCAGGTCCGGCAGATCAATGCCCAGCGCCGCCACGATTTCCTGCGGGTTCAGAATTACGCTTTCGGGTTGCGACACCATCCAGTGCCGCAGGTCCAGCGCCGCCTGCGCATCCAGTGCCGCCTTGACCAAGGGTGGCGCTGTCGTGCCGGACCCGGTTTGCCAAGCGTCATGGCCCACCCATCCGGCGATGAACAACACGACGCCTGCGGCCAGCGGTGCGATCCGCCGCCAGATCGCCTGCCGGTTCAGCTGGTCCTGCAACCCCTTGGCCGCTGTCAAAAGTGCCGCCGGTGCAGGGTCTGTGGCCAAGGGCATTGCATCTCGCAGATCAGCGGTCAGCCGCGCGTCGTCCAGGGCGCGGGCCACGTCGGCGGGCCGGTCATTCAGCCAACCGGCCAATGCGCTGGCCTGTCCCGGATCAAGATGCCCCTGCAACAATGCCACAAGGTCGTCATCGGGGTCAGGGATCGCCGGATCACGCGGTGGCAGGTCATGCGGTGGCAGGTCAGGTGGTCTGGTCATCGCGTCCTCCGACAAGCCGGATGGCGGGGGCCGGTCCGGTGGTGTGTGTTGCGTCCTCGAACGCCCGCAGGGCCGCCCGCGCCCGTCCGATCCGGGACATGACCGTGCCCTGTGGCAGGTCAAGGATCGCGGCGGCCTCTGCCATGGTCAGACCTTCGATCGCCACAAGGTGCAATGCCTCGTGCTGGTCGGCGGTCAGGGTCAGAAACCCGCGTTGCAACTGGGCCAGCCGTGCGGCGTTTTCGCCAGCGGGGGGCGCAAAGGCGGGTCGCGTCGCAGCCCAGGCCTGTTCGCGCTGCGCGGTGGCCTGCGTGCTGCGCCGCCGGTCGATGAACAGGTTGTGCAGGATCGCCATCAGCCACACACGCGGGTCTGCGCCCGTCTTGAATGTGGCGCGGTGTTCCTGCGCGCGCAACAGTGCGGATTGCACCAGATCGTCCGCTGCATCCGGATCGCGGGTCAACACGCGGGCATAGCGCCGCAAGGCACCGATCTGTCCCACGATGTCGACGGGATCAGGCCGCATGGCGGGCGCGGATGATGGCGCGTCGTGTCATGCGCGGCGACTGGCCGGTGCCGCTGCCGGGTCATGGTTGCTGACAGTGGCAGTGGCCGTGTCATCGGCGGGGGTGCCCAGATAGCGGGCGTTTTCCGCACGGATCCGCGCCGCCGCATCGTCATAAAGGAACGGCAGGAACGCATAGCGTTGTCCCGCCGTGACGGTGCTGACCCGGTGCAGCAAGGCGCAGGAAAAGACGACAGCCCCGCCGGGCGGTGCCTTGAAACTGCGCGGACCGTATTCGGGAAAGCTCACCTCGCCGCCATCGAAATCGTCATTGAGGTTGATCGACACGGCGAACCGGCGATGCGCCGTGCCTTTGGTCGTATTGTCCCGGTGGGCCGAAAAATGTCCGCCATCTTCGGCTGCATAGCATGACACGATATAGCGTTCCATCCGCGTGGCCGCGAACTGGTGGATCTTGGCAATTTCAGGCACGACCCGGCGGCGGATGCGCGATTGCAGGACCTTGATCAGGGACGGGTCCGCGACGGTGTAATCCTTGCGCCGCTTGAACCCGGGGTCGGTGACACCGACGGTGCGGCCGCCGATTTCACGCATGAAGCCGCTCTCCTCGCCGCCCTGGGCGGTGTAAAGGCCGATCAGATGCTGGCACAGGTCAGCCTCGAACACGCGGGGCAGGATCAGGACGGGGGCCATGATTTCCTGCCCGGCAAAGGTGACGGGCGGTGGCAGGTTGTCCAGCAGGTCCATCACCGCCGGAATGTCGGTCTTGTCCGCCTTGAACGGAATGGCGGCAATCACGCGCATGGTCGGATCGATGATGACCCATTGCCGCAGCAATGCGACGCCCTTGCCCGGCGGTGCCGCCTGATCCTGTGTCACGCCGTACAGCCGCGCAGCGGTTAGGTCGAAATCCCAGAAATGGCGATAACCGGGCACCCGGTTGGCGACCCGTCCGCTGGACTGGTCTGCGGGGTCGGCACTGACGCCAAAGAAACAGGCGTGCTGGTCGTCGAACAGGTCCGGCCGCCCCTGTGCCGCGACGATGGCGGCCTGCGCATGGCGGTCCGCCGCACTGCCATAGAAACACAGCACAAGATAGCGACCCGCTGCGCTGTCGAACGCATAGCGCGGATTGCCTGCGCTGGCCTGAACAAAACTGGGTGCCGGATCACCGGCCGTCAGCCAGGTGTCGGGCGGGGCGGGTTCATATGCTGGCATGACGGCACTTTCCAAGGGATACATGTGGCATACGGACCCACAGGCTGTCCTCATCCCTTGGATTGCAGAATAATCGACCGCGGGTGTCAGGGTACAAGACGGCAGGTCGATGTGACGACAATCGGCATCAGGGTGAACAGGGTCGACACCAGCCCGATCCAGCCGCCGGCCCGCACGATGCCGCCGGTCACCCCCGCAGGTGCCGTGGTCAGCCGGATCTGGACAAGATGAACCACGATCCCCGCAATCCACAGCGCCAGCAGGGCAAAGCGTTGCAGATCGCCGGTCAGCGGCATTGACCGCCCCGGCCAGCCCAACGCGCAGCCCAACCCGTGCAGGGCATAGACCGCGGTGAACATGGCGGACCAGATGACCGGTCCCAGCAATGCACGGACAAGCCAACCCATCACAGCACCTCTTGCGCCAGAACAAGGGCCACCGACGCGGCCGAGGTGGCCAGCCAGAACCCCTGGAACAGCCGCCATGCGGGCACGGCTCCCCGCCGATCCGTGCCAAGCCGGCCCGTCGCCGCATCGCGCCACGACCGCAGCGCCAGCGTCGTGGCGGTGACACCGTAAAGGGCGGCGTGACCCACCGCGACCATGCGCAGCGCGTCGCGGGCATGGCGTGTCGGATCGTCCAGCAGTGCCGCCGTCACCGCCAGCCCGGCAAGGGCCGCAAGACTGGCCAGCAGGCCCAGCAGCGACCAGCCCCGGGCCGCAGGCGTGGCGCGCACCGCCTCTGTCCGCGTGGCGGCGACCCAGCCCAGCGCCGTGCCCAGCAGCGCCACCGCCACGGCGGCCAGCAGGGGCAGCGTGGCCAGCGTGCTGGGCGGCGCGGGCCAGTTTGGTGCGACGACGGTCAGAAAGCCGACCCCGAACAGCAGGGATGCAAACAGCGTGGCCCCCGCGACAAGCAAGGCGCGGACCCCCGTCAACGACAGGGTTTCGCGCACCATGTAATGTTGCGGCAAGGTCAGGTCGCGTGTCACCGCGATTGCGGCTGTGTCCGCATCGCGCGCCATCACATCGCCCCAGCGCCAGCCGGTGACAAGGATTGCCGCGATGGCCAGCGGTGTCAGCAGATAAAGCCCCGACAGCATCAGCCCGAAAAAGCTGCCCACGGCCAGCGATGTGACCAGCGGCAGCGCCGTGTTCCCCGGCAGGACCGCCACATGGATCGGTATGCCGCCGCCTGCGGTCACGACCAGCGTTTCACGCTGTCCGCGCGGCGCGCCGGGCAACAGGCCCATGCCGCGCGCCAGTGGCACCATCGCGTCGGCCGTGTCCAGCGCGCGAGCATCCGCGGTGCCGGGCAGGGAGGCCAGGTTATAGCTGGGCGCGGGCAAGGGCAGCGCCCAGTCAAGGCTGCTGGCCTTCCACGGGTTGCGCCAGCTGCGCCGCCCGAACAGCGCCTGCATCCCCACGTCAAAGGCATAAAGCGCGAACCCCGCCGACATCACCATGCTGAAGACCGATGAAATCAGGTTCAGCCACTCCCACTCCGGGTTGTTGGGATAGACATCGATCCGGCGGGGCATCCCCAGCAGGCCCGTCAGGTGCATCAGAAAGAAGGTGCCGTGAAAGCCGATGAAGATCAGCCAGAACGCCGCCTCTCCCAGCCCGCGGACGCGCCAGCGCCCGGTCAGCAGGGGCATCCACCACGTCACGGCCGCCATCATCGGAAAGACAAATCCGCCGATCAGGACGTAATGCAGGTGCGCTGTGACAAAGGCGGTATCGTGGGCCTGCCAGTTGAACGGCACGATGGCCAGCATGACCCCGGTCAGCCCGCCCATCACGAAGGTCGAAAAGAACCCCATGATGTACAGCATCGGCAGGCGGAACTGCACCTTGCCGCGCCACATCGTCCCGATCCAGGCAAAGATCTGGACCGCTGTCGGCACGGCCACAAGGGCGGATGCGGCCGAAAAGAACGCCAGCGCCATATGCGGGATGCCGACGGCAAACATGTGGTGGACCCACAGCCCGAACGACAGGAACACCAACGCAATGATGGCGGCCACGATGGCCCCGTAACCCAGAATGGGCCGCCCGCTCAGCACGGGGATGATCGTGGACAACGCGCCTGCTGCGGGCAGAAAGATGATGTAGACCTCTGGATGGCCGAACAGCCAGAACAGGTGTTGCCACAGCAGCGGATCGCCACCGCGCGCCACGTCAAAGAACGGCAGGTCGAACGCACGTTCCAGTTCCAGCAGCACGGACCCCAGGATCAGCGGCGGGAAACCCACCAGCATCATGAAACTGGTGCCCAGCAGATACCACCCCATCAGGGGCATCCGGGCCAGCTTCATCCCCGCGGCACGGACACGCAGGATGGTGACCGTAATCTCGACCGCGGCGGCCATGGCGGAAATTTCGACAAAGGTGATGCCCAGCAGCCAGACATCGGCGTTGATGCCGGGGGTATGGGTCGCATCCGCCAGCGGCACATACATGAACCAGCCGCCGTCGGGCGCCACACCCGCCACAAGCGACAGCACGATCACGCTGCCGCCGATCAGATAGCACCAGTACCCAAAGGCCGACAGGCGCGGAAAAGCCATGTCGCGGGCGCCAAGGATCTTTGGCAGCAGCCAAAGGGCCAGCCCTTCGAGCATCGGGATAGCAAAGAGGAACATCATGATGCTGCCGTGCATCGTGAAGATCTGGTTATACAGGGCGGTGTCCAGAAACGCGCCGTCGCGCGTCGCCAGCTGCGCGCGGATCAGCATGGCCAGCACGCCACCGATGGCAAAGAAAATAAAGGCGGTGATCATGAACCGCCGCCCGATGGTGCCATGGTTCACCGACGACACGACACCGCGCAGGCCGGGCGCATCGTCCCAGACCTGCGAC
>JBBREW010000189.1:0-5995 GCA_038225335.1 Rhodobacterales bacterium | reverse complement strand
GATCTCTCTGGGACGGCAGGCGGCGCTGGCGGAACGGTTCGGGGTCGTGGTGTCCGGCGCACTGATCTGGCGGTGGAAAGACCGGATCGACCGCACCTTCATGCGACAGTTCGACGATCTGCCCGTCATGCCCGCCCCCGCCTTGCCGCTGACCCGCGCGACGGGGCTGGATAATGCAGACACCGACCAACCCCTGTGCGGCGGTTGCGGGGCAAAGGTCGGGCGCGGCGCCTTGCTGTCCGTGATGCAGACCCTGCCCGCCAGCGACCGGGACGACGTCCTGTCCTTGCCCGGCGACGACGCGGGCCTGCTGCGGATGCAAGGGGTCAGACAGGTCATCACCACCGACCATCTGCGCGCCTTCATCGCCGATCCCGTCGTCATGACCCGAATCGCGGTGCAGCACGCGCTGGGCGACATCTGGGCGATGGGGGCCACGCCACAGGCCGCCACGGTCAACCTGATCCTGCCGCGCCTGTCCCCCGCCCTTCAGACCCGCACGCTGCACGAGATCATGGCGACCGCGCAGGCCGTCCTGTCCGACGCGGGGGCCGCCATCGTCGGCGGTCATACGTCGCTGGGGGCAGAGCTGACCATCGGTTTCACCCTGACGGGGCTGTGCGACCGTGATCCGATCACCCTGACCGGGGCGCAGCCCGGCGACGCGCTGATCCTGACAAAACCGCTGGGCAGCGGCGTCATCATGGCTGGCGACATGGCGGGACGGGCCAAAGGTGCCGATGTCGCCGCAGCCCTTGCCATGATGAGCGTGTCACAGGCACAGGCAGCCCGTATCCTGTGCGCCGCCCATGCGATGACCGATGTGACCGGGTTCGGGCTCGCGGGGCATATGTCAGGCATGCTGGCCGCCCAGGATCTGGGGGCTGACCTGTCGCTGGACGCCATTCCCCTGATGGGCGGTGCGCTGGATCTGTCGGAACAGGGCGTTCAGTCCACCTTGCTGGCCGATAACCTCGCGGGCAGCGCATCGGTGAGCGGACCTGCGACAGCCCGGACTCGCCTGATCTACGATCCGCAGACCGCCGGTGGTCTGCTGGCCGCAGTCCCGGCAGCAGACGCCCCAGCCCTTGTGCAGCAATTGCGCGATGCGGGCTATGCGCAGGCGGCCTGCATCGGCACCGTGACAAAAGGCGGGGCAGGCATCACCTTAGGTTAACTGTGCCGGGCGATCAGCGCGGCCAGCGCGTCGGCGGCGCGCGCACGCCCTGCGGGGTCCAGCGTGTCGGCCACGACCTCTCCCAGCCAGTCATGATCGGCAATGCGCCGCGACCGGGTATAGGCCGCGTCGTAATGCTGTTCCATCAATGCCGTGGCCAGTGCCGTCATGTCGCCCGCCGCCAGCAGCATTTCCCAGTGATCCACAACCGCATGGCCGCGCAGATTGCGCAACGGCTGCAACCGCAGGCGCAGGGCAGCAGGGTCCGCGATGATGTCGTGATAGGCCTGCGTCAGGAACTGCGCCCGCGCCGCAATCGGTGCATTGACGCTGATGCGCGGGGCGGCCGTCATGCGCAGCCAGACCTGTTGCGGCAGCACGATCCGCCCGATCTTGCTGCTTTCCGCCTCGACGATGGTGGGGCGGTCGGGGTCCAGCCGGTCCAGCGCCACGGCCAGTTGCGATTCAAACCCCTTTTGCGCGGGCTGCCCCGCGGCGGTGGCCCCCAGCAGCGATCCGCGATGCCCGGCCATGCCTTCCAGATCTAGGGTCTGCACGCCGCGTTCCGCCAGCAGATGCAACAGCGCGGTTTTCGCGGTCCCGGTATAGCCATCCAGCAGGATCAGGCGGTGCGGCACCGGCTGGTCATACAGCGTCGCATGGACCAGTCTGCGATAGGTCTGATACCCCCCCGCAAGCGTATCGGCCCGCCAGCCAATCTGTTGCAGGATCGACGTGAACGATCCGGACCGCTGCCCGCCGCGCCAGCAATAGACCAAAGGCTGCCAGCCGCCATCATGGGGCGACAGCGGCCCGTCGATATGATCCGCCACATTGCGCGCAACCATCGCCGCCCCGATCTTGCGCGCGTCAAAGGCGCTGACCTGTTTGTACAGCGTGCCCACCTCTGCCCGCTGCGCATTCGACAGCGCGGGCAGGTTGATCGCACCGGGAATATGATCCTCGGCGTACTCGGCGGGGCTGCGCACGTCGATGACCGTATCCCGCCCATGGGCCAGCAGCTCACCCAGCGTGGCATAGGTTTGCGGCACGGTCAGACCTGCGGTGTCAAAGGCACGCGGCCCGCGTCGGTCAACAGGAACCAAAGGCCGCCATCGCAGACCGCCGGGACCAAAGGCCGCCCGTAACCCGCACCACCATCAAGGTCGATCCGGTTGCCCAGATGCGTCGGATGGTCCAGCGCCGTATGGCCATGCACCACCATCACACCGTGGTCGTCGGTATTGTCCAGCCACCCGGCCCTGATCCAGATCAGATCATCCTCTTTCTGCGCATCAAGCTGGACACCCGGCCTGAAACCCGCATGGACGAACAAGGCGTCCTGCGTCCGGTGCATCAGGGGATTGCCCGCCAGAAACGCGCGGTGCGCCACAGGCACCCTTTCGCGGGCCAATGACAGAAGACTGGCAAGGGTCAGATCGCCCTGCGTGGTCGGATAGGAGACAAGCGTCTGCCGCCCCGCGGCGTCGGTCGCAAAATCCGCAGGTCCGGCAGGCCCGATGCCATAGGACGCAAGCGTCGTATCGCCACCCAGCCGGGGGTCAAGCCACGACAGGCCAGACTTGATTTCCGCATCGTGCAACGCGCCGCTGTCCAGAAACCGCTCGAACATGCGGTCGTGGTTTCCCTTGATAAAGGTCCAGTCCCGCCCCGCGGCGCGTCCGGCAATCAGCCGGTCCAGCACGCCCCGGCTGTCCGGCCCGCGGTCGGTATAATCGCCCAGAAACACCAAAGGCGCATCCGCGCCGCCGTCCGCCGCGATCAGGTCCAGCGCCTGATCCAGCATGGCCCTTTGGCCGTGAATGTCCCCGATAGCGTAAATCATGCGTCAAACCCTGTTGCCTGCGGCAGACTTAGCAGATTGCAGACAGATTGACAGGCAGGGGGCACCCGGCAGGACAACCGCCCGCCGGGTGCCCCTGTCGGTCAGATCACGGCAAAGGTCAGCGGTTTGACCTGCTGGAACTTGCCCGTGGCTTCCAATGCCGCGATGGCGGCGGCGGGCACGGGTTCATCCACATACAGCAGCGCGATCGCCTCGCCTTTGGCCTCTGACCGGCCAAGGGTAAAGTTGGCGATGTTCACGCCATGATCGCCAAGGGTGCTGCCCAGCTTGCCGATGATGCCCGGCACGTCCTTGTTGGTGGTATACAGCATGTTTTCGCCCACTTCGGCGTCCACATTGATGCCCTTGATCTGGATGAACCGCGGCTTGCCATCGCTGAACACCGTGCCGGCCACCGACCGTTCGCGGGATTCCGTCACGACAGTGACCTTGATATAGCCTTCGAACGCACCGGACTGGTCCTGCTTTGTGGTGCTGACCTGCACGCCGCTGTCCTTTGCAATCACGGGCGCACTGACCATGTTCACATCTGGGTTGCGCCGCCGCAGGATGCCCGCAATCGTGGAGGCTGTCAGCGCCTTGAGGTTCAGTTCAGACGCATGGCCGTCAAACAGGATATTGATCGCGGTGATCGGCTCGTCCGTCATCTGACCGACGAAATTGCCCAGATGCCCGGACAGCGTGATCCACGGCCCCATGATCTTTGATTCCTCGGCGGTGATCGAGGGCATGTTGATCGCGTTGCTGACCGCCCCGGTCAGCAGGTAATCGGACATCTGTTCCGCAACCTGAAGCGCCACGTTTTCCTGCGCCTCTGTGGTCGCGGCCCCCAGATGCGGGGTCACGACAACATTGGGCAGGTTGAACAGCGGGCTGTCGGTGGCGGGTTCGACGGCAAACACGTCAAAGGCAGCGCCCGCCACACGCCCATCCTTCAACGCCTCGGCCAGCGCGTCTTCGTCCACCAGACCGCCACGGGCGCAATTGATGATCCGCACACCGGGTTTCAGTTTCGCGATGGCGTCGCGGCTCAGGATATTGCGGGTCTGGTCGGTCAGCGGCACGTGGAAGGTGATGAAATCCGCACGCCCCAGCAGGTCGTCCAGTTCCACCTTTTCGACGCCCAACGCGGTGGCGCGGTCTTCTGACAGAAAGGGATCATAGGCGATGACCTTCATCCGCAGACCAAGCGCCCGGTCGATCACGATGGACCCGATATTGCCCGCACCGATGACGCCCAGCGTCTTGGCGGTCAGCTCGACCCCCATGAAACGGGATTTCTCCCACTTGCCCGCGTGGGTCGATGCGTTCGCCTCTGGGATCTGACGCGCCACGGCCATCATCAGCGAAATCGCGTGTTCGGCGGTGGTGATCGAATTGCCAAAGGGCGTGTTCATCACGATGATGCCCTTTTTCGACGCGGCGGGAATATCGACATTGTCGACACCGATCCCCGCGCGGCCGATCACCTTCAGGTTGGTGGCCGCGGCAATCAGCTTTTCCGTGGCCTTGGTGGCGGACCGGATGGCAAGGCCATCATAGTTGCCGATGATCGCGGCCAGCGCGTCCTTGTCCTTGCCCAGTTTGGGCTGGAAATCGACATCAATACCGCGGTCGCGGAAAATCTGGACGGCGGCGTCCGACAGTTCGTCGGAAATCAGGACTTTGGGAGCCATGTCTGGCGCTCCTCTTGCAAAGGGAATGGGGGCGGGCCGGATGCGGCCCGCACAGAAAAATCAGGCGTTGATTTCGGCCTCGAAGGCCCATGTGATCCACGGCATCAGCGCCACCACATCTGAATGTTCGACCGTCGCACCGCACCAGATCCGCAGCCCGGCAGGCGCATCGCGATAGGCACCCACGTCCAGTGCGACACCTTCGGCTTCCAGCCGCTTGGCCACGGCCTTGGCAAAGGCTGCCCCGTCGGTGATGCGGTCGTCGGTGAATTTCAGACAGACCGAGGTGTTGGACCGGGTCGCAGGATCGACCGCAAGGTTCGCGATCCAGTCGTGCTTTGCACAGAAATCAAAGATCACGCCGGCATTGGAATCGGCCCGCGCCTTCAGCGCGGCCTGTCCGCCGATGGACTGGCCCCATTTCAGCGCGACGATGTAATCTTCGACGCACAGCATGGACGGCGTGTTGATCGTCTCGCCCTTGAAGATGCCCTCGATCAGCTTGCCCTTGGATGTCAGGCGAAAGATCTTGGGCAGCGGCCATGCGGGGGTATAGCTTTCCAGCCGTTCCACCGCGCGGGGCGACAGGATCAGCATCCCGTGCGCGCCTTCGCCGCCCATCACCTTTTGCCAGCTGAATGTGGTCACATCCAGCTTGTCCCACGGCAGATCCTGCGCAAAGGCGGCAGAGGTCGCATCGCAGAGCGTCAGCCCGGCGCGGTCTGCGGGGATCATGTCGCCGTGCGGCATCCGTACGCCCGACGTGGTGCCGTTCCACGTAAAGCAGACATCGTTGTCGTAATTCAGCGCGGCCATATCGACGATCTCGCCATAGGCGGCTTCGTGGACAACGGCCTCGATCTTCAGCTGCTTGACCACGTCCGTGACCCAGCCCGCGCCGAATGATTCCCATGCGACCATTTCGACCGGGCGTGCGCCCAGCATGGTCCACATCGCCATTTCATAAGCCCCGGTGTCGGATGCAGGTACGATCCCGATGCGGTAATCGTCCGGCACGCCCAGCACGCTGCGGGTCAGGTCGATCGCCTCTGCCAGCTTGGATTTGCCGACGGCGGCCCGGTGCGACCGGCCCAGCGGGGCATCGCCCAGCGATTCAAGTGACCATGTCGGGGGTTTGGCGCAGGGGCCTGACGAAAACCGGGCATTTGCAGGCCGGGTTTCGGGTTTGCGCACGTCGTCGTGCGCCATAGGCGTGGTCGTGACCATCTCTGGTATCCTCACAGATAAGCGCCCTTCGTTGGGGAAGGGTGTCCC
>JBBREW010000188.1:0-6042 GCA_038225335.1 Rhodobacterales bacterium | reverse complement strand
CGAACCGATCATCTGCAAGAACGTGCCCCGTCTGGTGCCGGGCTGGACCCAGCCGATCATCGTCGGCCGTCATGCCTTTGGCGATCAATACAAGGCGACGGATTTCCGGTTCCCGGGCAAAGGCAAGCTGACGATCAAGTTTGTCGGTGACGACGGCGAAACCATCGAACACGAGGTGTTCCAGTCGCCCTCTGCCGGTGTGGCGATGGCGATGTATAACCTTGACGACAGCATCCGCGATTTCGCGCGGGCGTCGCTGAACTATGGCTTGCAGCGGAACTACCCGGTGTATCTGTCCACCAAGAACACGATCCTCAAGGCTTATGACGGCCGGTTCAAGGACATCTTTCAAGAGGTGTTCGACGCGGAATTCGTTGATCTGTTCAAGAAAGCGGGCATCACCTATGAACACCGCCTGATCGACGACATGGTGGCCGCATCCATGAAATGGTCCGGCGGCTATGTCTGGGCCTGCAAGAACTATGACGGCGATGTGCAGTCCGACACGGTGGCACAGGGGTTCGGCAGCCTTGGCCTGATGACCAGCCAGTTGATGACCCCCGATGGCAAAATCGTCGAGGCAGAGGCCGCCCACGGCACCGTCACGCGCCATTACCGTCAGCATCAGGCAGGCAAGGCCACGTCGACAAATTCGATCGCCTCGATCTTTGCCTGGACCGGCGGGTTGAAGCACCGCGCAAAACTGGACGACAATGCGGAACTGATGACCTTTGCCAATACCTTGGAAAAGGTCGTGGTGGATACGGTCGAGAATGGCCAGATGACCAAGGATCTGGCCTTGCTGGTCGGTCCGGACCAGAAATGGCTGACGACCGAAGGTTTCCTTGACGCGGTCGATGCGAACCTGAACGCCGCGATGTAGCCTGAATATCGGGCAATCGCCGGGCCGTCCCCATCGGGGGCGGCCTTTTCGTTGGACAGGTCACAAATGCTGTCCTATCTGGAGTCCATGTCACCGGCCGATAAACACTCCCTTCTGGACGACGCCCAAGGCATGGCGCTGGGCGTGTTCTTGTGCGCGCTGGGTCTGACCATCCTGACATCGGTGGGTTTGATCACCGGCCAGACGGCGGGACTCGCGGTCATCATCGCCTATCTGACGGGCTGGTCCTTCGGGTTGGTGTTCTTTGTCATCAACCTGCCCTTTTACGCGCTGGCATGGCGCAGGCTGGGGCGTGCCTTTACGATCAAATCGCTGTTGTCCGTGACGGCACTGTCGCTGCTGACCGAACTGATCCCGCGCGGCATGACCTTTGCGACGCTTGATCCCGGCTTGGGCGCCGTGACATTCGGGGCGGTGACCGGCCTTGGCCTGCTGGCGCTGTTTCGCCACAATGGCAGTCTGGGTGGCTTGGGCGTCGTGGCCTTGCTGGTGCAGGACAACACCCGGTTCCGGGCAGGATATGTGCAGTTGGCGGCCGATGCGGTGATCTTTGCCGCCGCGCTTTTCCTGTTTCCGGCCACGGTTGTCATGTGGTCATTGCTGGGTGCGGTCGTCCTGAATCTGATCATCACATTCAACCACCGCCGCGACCGTTACATCGCCACCTGAACACCCCCACCCACTTTTTTGCACCTTTTAGGGAACATCAGGGCGATCACGCCGTTTTGATCCCTAAGGCAGCCACATACCGTGGCGGAACAAAAAGGAATATCTCCATGGGCGGAATTATCTACCTCGTCGGTCTCGTTGTCGTTGTCATGGCGGTCTTGTCGCTGATCGGCCTCAGCTAAAATTTGAATTGCAAGGACCTGATATGAACACTCCCGCTTCCCCCACGACCCCGACCGACGGATCCTACGTCGACTGGGCTGCCATCTTTGCAGGCACCGTGGTCGCTGTTGCGATCGGTCTGCTGTTGACCACGTTCGGCGCTGCGATCGGTCTGTCCACCATCACGCTGGATGGCAGTGACGATTCATCGACGTTCGAACTGGTGCTGACAGCCTTGTGGCTGGTGCTGACCCTGATCGCATCCTATCTGGCCGGTGGTTACATCGCCGGTCGCATGCGGCGCCGGGTTGAACAGGCCACCCGTGACGAAGTGACGGCCCGTGACGGCATCAACGGTCTGGTTGTGTGGGGCCTTGGCACCATCCTGTCCGCCATGCTGCTGTCGAACGCTATCGGCTTTGCCGCATCGACTGCAGGCAATGTCGCAGCCGGTGCTGGTCAAGCCGCAGGGGCTGTTGCTCAGGCCGCCGGGACTGCTGTTGGCGGGGTTGCATCCGGCGCTGCAAACGCTGTTGGCGCTGCATTGCCCGACGATGCAGATATCGATCCGACCGATTACCTCTCGAACCAACTGCTGCGCCCGGCCTCTGTTGATCCGGAAACCGCAGATCCGGCACAGCTGGCCCAGCAGACCGCAAGTATCGTGGCGAACACGTTCCGCACCGGAGAGATCAGCGACGAAGACCGCGCCTATCTGACCAGTGCTGTCGCTGCCCGCACCGATCTGACACAACCGCAGGTCGAAGCCCGCGTGGAACAGGTCATTGCAGGTGCTCAGGACGCCCGTCAGCAGGCCAGCGACGCGATCGAGACCGCCCGCACCGAGGCCGAACAACTGGCCGAAGACGCACAGGCCGCAGCACTGGAGGCCGCACGCCGCGCCCGGAACGCTGCCATCCTGACCGCATTCGTGCTGGCCGCAGCGGCATTGATCGCCGGTGTTGCATCCTATGCCGGTGCTGTGCGCGGTGGCCGTGACCGTGATGAAGGCCGCATGTTTGTCGGTCTGCGTTACAACGGCTGATCCGCGTCATACCTGCACGCGACATGACCCCGGCAGCCTTTGGTTGCCGGGGTTTTTTCGTGACCGTCAGTGGGCGCATCGCCGATGCACTGGAATTAAATTGCTGGTCTTTGCACCTGCGGCATTGTATGCGCGCGGCAACTCCGGACAAAGGCAGATCACATGGACATTCGCAATATTGCGATCATCGCACACGTTGACCACGGCAAAACCACACTGGTGGACGAGCTTTTGAAGCAGTCTGGCGTGTACCGCGCCAACGAGGCGACGCAAGAACGCGCCATGGACAGCAACGACATCGAACGCGAGCGCGGCATCACGATTCTTGCCAAATGCACCTCGGTCGAATGGAAGGGCACCCGGATCAACATCGTCGACACCCCCGGCCACGCCGATTTCGGTGGCGAGGTCGAGCGTATCCTGTCGATGGTCGATGGCGTGGTCCTGCTGGTCGATGCCGCCGAAGGCCCGATGCCCCAGACAAAATTCGTGACCTCCAAGGCGCTGGCCCTTGGCCTGCGGCCGATTGTCGTGCTCAACAAGGTCGACAAGCATGACGCCGAACCCGACCGGGCGCTGGACGAAGTGTTCGATCTGTTCGCGGCCCTTGACGCCGACGACCAGCAGCTTGATTTCCCCGCCATGTATGCCTCTGGCCGGTCCGGCTGGTGCGACATGGAACTGGACGGTCCGCGCGAAAACCTCGACGCGCTGTTCGATATGGTGCTGAAGCATGTGCCGATGCCCGCCCAGATCGCCCGCCGCGAAGAGCCGTTCCAGATGCTGGCAACGACCCTGTCCGCTGACCCCTTCATCGGTCGTATCCTGACCGGCCGGGTCGAGGCAGGCACCCTGCGCGCCGGGGAAACCGTCAAGGCCCTGCACCGCGACGGCGAAAAGATCGAACAGTTCCGCGTATCAAAAATCCTCGCGTTCCGCGGTCTGTCCCAACAGGCCATCGACGTGGCAGAGGCAGGCGATATCGTGACGCTGGCCGGTATGTCCAAGGCGACCGTGGCCGACACGATCTGCGATCTGTCGATCGACGCGGCCATCCCCGCCCAGCCGATCGACCCGCCGACGATCACCGTGACCTTCGGCATCAACGATTCCCCGCTTGCAGGCCGCGACGGCAAAAAGGTGCAGTCCCGCGTGATCCGCGAACGCCTGATGCGCGAAAGCGAAGTCAACGTCGCGATCAAGATCGCAGACACCCCCACCGGCGATGCCTTCGAGGTGTCGGGCCGTGGCGAATTGCAGATGGGTGTGCTGATCGAAAACATGCGCCGCGAAGGGTTCGAGCTTTCGATCTCGCGCCCGCAGGTCATCTACAAGACCGAAGACGGCGTCCGGATGGAGCCCCTGGAAGAAGTCACCATCGACGTGGATGATGAATACTCCGGCGCCGTTGTGGAAAAGCTCACAGGTCCGCGCAAGGGTGATCTGCTGGAAATGAAACCCGCGGGTGCCGGCAAGACCCGCATCATCGCACATGTGCCGTCGCGCGGGTTGATCGGCTATCACGGCGAATTCCTGACCGACACACGCGGTTCCGGCGTGCTGAACCGTCTGTTCCACGGCTGGACCCCCTTCAAGGGACCGATTCAGGGCCGTCGTCAGGGCGTTTTGATCTCAATGGAAAACGGCACCTCCGTGTCCTATGCCCTGTGGAAACTCGAAGACCGCGGCAGGTTCTTCATCGGCGCACAGGAAGCCGTCTATACCGGCATGATCATCGGGGAACATACCCGTGAAAACGATCTGGAAGTGAACCCGCTGAAGGGCAAACAGCTGACCAACGTCCGCGCATCCGGCACCGACGAGGCCGTGCGCCTGACGACGCCGATCACGCTGACACTGGAACAGGCCATCGCCTATATCGACGATGACGAGCTGGTCGAAGTGACACCCAACGCGATCCGTCTGCGCAAGCGTTACCTTGACCCCCACGAACGCAAGCGCCACTCGCGCGCAAGCTAAGATCACGCACAGGCCCGCCCCTCCCGGCGGGCCTTTTGCATCGGACGGCTATCACGCGCCCGGTCCGATTTCTTCTCGTTCCAAATATCCCGGGGGGTCGCGCAGCGACGGGGGCTGGCCCCCTCTTGTGGCAGCATCACACCCCGCAGACCTCAATCCGCAGCGGTGACCGCGTCCCCAAGGGTGATCAGGCCCGGCACCGCGACCGAGGCATACCAGCCGCCATGCCCCCGCACCGCGTTATAGCCACCCTTGCCCAGATATTCTTCCATCCGGCTGCAGGGCGGACAGGCGCCTTCCACCATCAGCACCGCAGGGCCGATCCGGACGCGACCCTTGCGCAAGGCCGCCAGATTGATCCCGGAGATGACCAGATTACGCCGCAGGACATCCGGTGCCACGTCCTCCAGCCCCGCCAAGGCTGCGATTACCGGCAGATGTTCACGCTGGATCAGGGTCACGGCGCGGCGACCGGCGCGCCCATGATCGCAGTCCAGACCATCCAGCGTGACATGGCAGGATTCCACGACCGCGATGGTCTCGCGGCGCACCGCCCGCAGCCCGATCCAGTCCAACAGCCCATCCTGTGCATGGCGGGTCATCATCGCAGCCATCGGTGTCAGGCTCACAGTTCTTCGATGATGCTCAACTCGCGCTGTGCCGCCCCTTTTGCATGGGACAAGGCCGCCTGATAGGCGTCGGAATAATAGCAATCATGCGCCGCCTGCATCGACGGAAACCGGGCCACGACATTGCGCGCCCGTGCAGGCCCCTCCAGCGTCTCGAACGCACCGCCGCGGGCCAGAAACACGCCGCCATGGGCCGCAATGGCATCCGTGGCCAAGGCGGCATAGCGGCCATAGGCCTCTGCATCCGTGACGCTGACATGGGCCACCCAAAGTGCGGTTTTCATGACAGCCCCCCGATCACGGCGCGGGCGGCGGCGATTGCGGCTTCCGCATTGTCCACCGATGCGCCACCGCCTTGCGCCATGTCGGCGCGCCCGCCACCGCCCTTGCCGCCCAGTTCCACGACCGCAGCCCGCAGCAGGTCAACCGCCGACAATCGGTCCGTCAGATCAGCCGTGACACCCGCGGCGACGGCTGCCTTGCCGCCCGCCTCCGCGATCAGCAGGACAGCACCGGACCCGATCCGCGCCTTGATGTCATCCACCAGCGCGGGCAGATCCTTGCCTGTCACGCCTTGCATCACCTGCCCCTGAAACGCGATCCCGTTGACCTGTTCCACGGCCTGTTCGGCCTTGCCGCCCCCCATCGCCAGA
>JBBREW010000187.1:0-6066 GCA_038225335.1 Rhodobacterales bacterium | reverse complement strand
CTGATCGTCCCGTTCGAGACGATCGCCATTCCGCTGTTGCTGCTGGTCAGCAAGCTGCCGTGGATCGGGTTGGACGGGCTGCAATTCGGCTGGCTGAACAGTTACCGCGTGCAGATCATCCCGTGGATCGCGGACGGTCTGACGGTGTTCCTGTTCGTGCAGTATTTCAAGGACCTTCCCCGAGAGCTGATCGAGGCCGCCCGCGTCGAAGGCGCAAGCTGGTGGCAGATCTATCGCCGCATCGTCATGCCACTGGCGGGTCCGGTGCTGGCGACGGCCGCCATCCTGAAGTTTCTGGTGATGTATAACCAATACCTGTGGCCGCTGATCGTGGTGCAACAGGAAAGCTACCGCCCTGTGATGGTCGGGCTACAATACTTTTTCCAGCTTGATACCGCATGGGGTGAAATCATGGCCTATCTGACGATCATCACGGTCCCGGTGCTGGCCTTCTATCTAGTCATGCAGCGGGCGTTCATCTCGTCCATTGCTTCTACCGGCGTGAAAGGCTGAACACATGGTTCTCGCACTTAAAGATCACTTCGTCTGGGACAGCTGGTATGTCCGCGACGGCGATATATGGCACGGATATTACCTGAAGGCCCCGCGGTCGCTGGGTGATCCGGACCTGCGCCACCTGAATGCCAGCGTCGGCCATGCGACCAGCACCGATCTGGTGAACTGGACCCAGATGGGCCACACCTTTGGCCCGGCAGAGGGTCCCGCATGGGACGATTACACCACATGGACCGGGTCCGTGGTGCGCGGCGACGACGATCTGTGGCACCTCTATTACACCGGCACCAGCCGCGCCGATGATGCGCTGTATCAACGCCTTGGTCATGCGACATCGACCGATCTGCACAACTGGAACCGGGTCAGCACTGGCCTGATCCTTGATCTGGAAGGGCCGAACGCCCACCACTACGAGGCAGACCACCTTGTCGGTTTCTGGCACGACCGCGCCATGCGCGACCCTTGGGTGATGAAAGACCCCACCGGCGATGGCTGGCTGATGTATTTCACCGCCCGCAAGGCGGGTGTGAAGGAACCCAACGCAGGCGGCTGCATCGGGTTTGCGACCTCTGCCGATGGATACGACTGGACCCTGCAACCGCCGGTGTTCAGCGGTGGCTATGGTCAGCTGGAGGTGCCGCAGGTGTTCACAAAAGACGGCCATTGGTTCTGTCTGTTCTGCACGGCGGCCGAACATTTCAGCAAGGACCGGGCCGAAAACACCGCCACCGGCCCCACGACCGGTAATCATTACCTGATCGGCGGCAGCCCGCGCGGACCATGGCAGATCGCGCCCGAATTTCTGGACGGATCATTACCGCCCACCCGCTATGCCGCGCGGATTGTGGAGACCGACGACGGTCTGATGATCCTTGGTTTTGCCGACCGCCCGGACGGCGGCGATTTCGTGGGTCATGTGATGGACCCCGAACCGGTGCGCGTGACGGCAGAAGGTCTGCTGGAACTGGTGCGCCCGCCTTTGGCTGCGGAATAGCGCGATGGCCACCGTATCCCTGCGCAACATCCGCAAAAGCTATGGCGCGACCGAGGTCATCAAGGGCGTTGATATCGACATTGCCGACGGTGAATTCGTCGTCTTTGTCGGCCCCTCTGGCTGTGGCAAATCCACATTGCTGCGCATGATCGCAGGGCTGGAGGATATCACATCCGGCACGCTGGAAATCGACGGCGTCCGCGTCAACGATCTGGAACCGTCCCGGCGCGGCATCGCCATGGTGTTTCAAAGCTATGCGATCTTTCCGCATATGACCGTGCGGGAAAACGTGGCCTTTGGCCTGACCATCAAGAAGACACCCCGCGCAGAAAAAGAAGCCGCCGTGGCCAACGCCGCCCGCATCCTGCAAATGGAACATCTGCTGGACCGCCGCCCGTCGGAATTGTCCGGCGGACAGCGTCAGCGGGTCGCCATCGGGCGCGCCATCGTGCGCGACCCCAAGGTGTTTTTGTTCGACGAACCGCTGTCAAACCTTGATGCGGCCCTGCGCATGGACATGCGGATGGAGATCGGCAAGCTGCATCAGGACCTTGGCGCATCCATGATCTACGTCACCCACGATCAGGTAGAGGCGATGACCCTTGCCGACAAGATCGTGGTGCTGAAGGATGGCCGCGTCATGCAGGCCGGTGCGCCGATGGACCTGTATCACAACCCCGCCAACCTGTTCGTGGCCGGTTTTCTGGGGGCACCGTCGATGAACTTTGTCCCTGTGACCGTGACCGCTGCGGATGCGGCGACCGTCACGGTCAAGGGTGCCAGCCTTGATCCGGTTGTGCTGGACCGCAAGGGCCGCGATTTCAACCCCGGTCAGACGGCCACGCTGGGGGTGCGCCCGCAGTATCTGCGACCGGTGACCGACAGTCAGGGGATGCTGCACGGCACCGTGCAACTGACCGAACGGCTGGGGTCCGAAACCGTGGTCGATGTGAAACTGGCTGACGGCAGCAAGATCATCGCCGCCCTGCCACAGGACATGGTTCTGGCCCCCGGCACGGCGGCAGGTTTTGTGTTCGATCCGGCACAGGCGCATGTGTTCCCGGATGCCGTGCAACCCTGGAGGCCCCCTTTCGCCAGACCGGCGACAGGGGGCTGCGGTCTCAGACGATGCCCGCCGTGCGGCGCAGGTCGCGGTTGAATTTCAACGAGGCCAGCAGCGACAGCCCGATGATCCCTGCCCCCAGCAGTCCTGTCAGCACCTCTGGCACATGCAGCAGACTTTGCGCGAACATGATGACCGACAAGGCCAGAATGGAATAGAACGCCCCGTGTTCCAGATAGCGGAACGCGGCGAGGGTTTCCTTTTCCACCAGCATGATGGTCATCGACCGGACATACATCGCACCGATCCCCAATCCGATGGCGATCAGAAACAGGTTGTTGGTCAGCGCAAAGGCCCCCACGACCCCGTCAAAGCTGAACGACGCATCCAGCACTTCCAGATACAGGAACGCACCCAGACCACCGGCGCGGGCGATATCCTGCACGTCATCCTTTGCATCCAGCAGATGGCCCAGCGTTTCGACCGCCATGAACACCACAAGGCCCAGCATGGCGGACTGATAGAATGTCACCTGATCCGCAGGCGTCATGAAACGCCCGAAAACCAGCACGAACAGCAGGACCAGACCATAGGTCATCCCCTTGATCCCGCCCATCGACCGCATCGGGCGTTCGATCCCCGCCAGCCAGTCCACGTCCTTCAGGTCGTCCATGAAAAACGACAGGGCCACCATCGCCAGAAAGGCACCACCAAAGGCCGCGATCGACAGATGGCTTTCTTCCATGATGCGGGCGTATTCCTGCGGCGCGCTGACCGACAGGCGCAGCGCATCGATCGGCCCGATCTGGGCCGCAATCGCCACAATGGCGAGGGGAAAGATGATCCGCATGCCGAAAACGGCGATCAGGATGCCCCATGTCAGGAACCGCTGCCGCCAGACGGGCGACATGGTCTTGAGCTTGTTGGCATTCACGATGGCGTTGTCAAAGCTGAGCGAGATTTCCAGCACCGCCAGCACCGCCCCGATCAGCAGAAAGGACAGCGCACCGGGCAGCGCACCGCCGTTCTGCCAGCCCAGCCAGAAACTGCCCGCCAGTCCGATGGCGGTGACGATGAAGGACCATTTGAAATAATGAAGGAGGGTCGTTGTCACGACATGACACTTTCTGATCGCACGCAGGCCCGGCGTCGCTTGCCCCTGCGGCATCGGCGTAGATAGACCTGCTGCCCGCACAATCACAGGGGGTGAATTGCGAATTCGCCTGCCAATGCAGACAACGACAACAGGCGCAGGACATCCGACGCGCGCGGGTCACACAAGGGGCAGCGGCGCGGCCATCGGCAGGCGCACGGACACGCACAATCCGCCGCCGTCGGCGGTGGCAAAGGTGATCTGACCGCCGTTCAGATCCACCAGATCAGCAACGATCCCCAGACCCAGCCCGGTGCCTGCCACGCTTTCATCCAGCCGCCCGCCACGTTCCAGAACATGCGCCAGGGCGGTGTCAGGGATGCCCGACCCGTCGTCCGTCACCGTCAGGATCATGTCACGGTCATCCTGATGCGCGGTCAGATCCACGCGGTGCCGCGCCCATTGCACCGCATTTTCGGCCAGATTGCCGCAGATTTCTTCCAGATCTTCGCGCTCGCCTGCAAAATCCAGCGTCTCGGGCACATCGACACCAAGGGCGATACCCCTGTCGCGTGCCATGCCGCGCAGCACCAGTGCGATGTCTTCGGCCACGTCCAGAACCGGGGTGCGCGCGCCCAGCAACCGGGCCGCCCCGACCCCCCGCGCCCGGCGCAGGTGATACTGGATCAGCCGGTCCATGCGTTCCGCCGTATGGGCCGCATCGCTGCCGGGGGGCGCGTCGTTCAGAATGGCGGCCAGCGGCGTTTTCAGCGCATGGGCCAGATTGCCCACATGGTTGCGCGACCGGATCATCACGGCGCGGTTCTGATCCAGCAGCGCGTTGATTTCATCGATGGGGGCGTCCACCTCTGTCAGATCGCGGCGTGGCAGGCGTTCCGCCTGACCGCTGCGGATGGCGGTGATGCCCGCGCCGATGTGGCGATAGCCCGACAGGGCCATGCGCCCCTGCACTATGGCCAGTGCCGCCAGCCCGCCACCCAGCGCCGCCAGCGACCAGAACAACGGGCCGCGCACGGCCGCCTGCGTCGCCGCCACGTCGGACCACGGTGCCGTCACCACGATGACAATCGGCGCGTTCCAGCCCGGAATGGTCGCCCGGCGCTGCTGCACCACAAGGGGCTGTCCGTCCGGCGCGCGGGTAAAGGGTGGCAACAAGGCGTCAAGGAACAGCGATTCCGACACCAGCAGGGCGTCCGCTGCCGGATCATCGGCAGGTACGACCTGCCAGAACCAGCCCGAGAGGGGCCGGGCAAAGCGCGGAACGGCGGGCGGGCGGGTCAGCACCAGTTCACCCCCCACCACGTCCAGTTCCGCCAGCAGCGCGTCGGATGCCGCGGCCAGTTCGGCGTCGATCCGCGCCACGACAAAACGGTCCAGCACCCCGCCGATGATCAGCCAAGCCGCACACAGCGCGACCGTGATCCACAGGGCCGTCAAGGTCAGGAACCGCCCGATCAGGCTGGACGGCAGACCCCATGTCCGGCGAACCCGTGTCACGCGGGACTGCCGACCAGACGATAGCCTTCGCCCCGGCGGGTTTCGATGCGGTCGGACCCCAGTTTGCGGCGCAGGCGGCCGATGATGACCTCCAGCGACCTGAAATCCCTGTCATCGGTGCTGCCATACAGGTTTTCGGACATGTCTGTGCGGCTGACGACGCTGTCTTTGTGATGCATCAGCAGCGACAGCAGCCGATGTTCAAAGGCGGTCAGCCGCAAGGCCGCACCCGCGCGTGTCACAAGGCCGGTCTGCGTATCCAGCACCAGATCACCCGCCGTGATCGCCACCGTCGCATGACCGGAAACCCGGCGCAGGATCGTCTGGATGCGCAACACGACCTCTTCGGTGCGGACAGGTTTGACGACGTAGTCGTCGGCACCGGCGCGAAACCCCGCGATCTTGTCGGTCCAGTCGCCGCGTGCGGTCAGGATCAGAACAGGCAGGGTCAGCCCCGCGTCGCGCCAGCCCGCCAGAACCTGAAGCCCGGTCATGCCGGGCAGGCCAAGGTCCAGCACCGCGGCCGCATAGGTTTCTGTGGCCCCCATGAATTCGCCCTTGGTGCCGTCGCCGGTTGCCTCGACGATGAAACCGGCGGCGTCCAGTGCGACGGACAGCTGATCGCGCAGGCGTTGGTCGTCCTCGATCACCAAGATCTTCATGGTCTGATCCGGGCGGCGGTCTGACCCGCACCGTCGATCAGCAGGAACAGACCCCTGTCGCCGTCCAGCCTGATGGTCAGCACATTGTCCTGCAACGTCAGATAGCGCGCCTCGAACACGGTGCGGACGCCCATCGCGCGTTCAAGGATGCGGGGTGGGGTGACCGTCACGGCCAGCAGACGCCCGCGATAACGTGCGCCAATCGTGTCCGCGACATCCG
>JBBREW010000186.1:0-6076 GCA_038225335.1 Rhodobacterales bacterium | reverse complement strand
CACCATGTCGGGGCTGGCGCTGGCGATGGCGGTCGGCACGTCGAAATCGAACAGGCCTTCCATCTCTGCTTCCAGCCGCAGGCGGCGGATATCGGCGGCGCTGATCTGTTCGCGCAGATCGCCGACCTGTGCCACGAACTGCGTGCCTTGCAGGCGCGCAAGGATCTGGCCCTGATCCACCGTGTCGCCTTCGGCCACCAGCAGTTCGCCAAGGATGCCGCCTTCGAAGTTCTGGATGATCTGGGGCCGCGATGCGCTGACGACCTCGCCCGGGGCGCGGACGATCTCGTCGACCCAGGCAAAGCGCGCCCAGACGATGAACAGCAACACGGTCAGACCGACCAGCCAGATGATCAGCGACGGACGCCGCATCGCCCCTTCGAATTCGTGGTCGGCAAGGGCCATCACGACGCCTCCTTGTTCATATGGGCCAGCACGTCATCGCGGGGGCCGTCGACCGCCAGCCTGCCATTGTGCAGCACGATGGTCCGGTCGGTCAGTTGCAGCAGCGCCATACGGTGCGTGGCGATGACGGCGGTGCGGCCTTCCAGCCAGCCATGAAGACGGGCGACCAGCGCCTTCTCCAGCGATTGATCCAGCGCCGAGGTGGGTTCGTCCAGCAGGCAGACCGACGGGTCCTGCAACCACAGCCGCGCCCAGCCGATCGACTGGCGTTGCCCGACCGACAGGCCAGCGCCGCCGTCGCGGATATCCAGATCCAGACCCTTGGGGTGCTGGCGGACGAAATCGCCCAGACCGCCGAAATCAAGGGCCGCAAGGATGCGATCGTCGTCGCGTTCCAACTGCGTCAGGTTCAGGTTGTCCCGCAGGGTGCCTGCGAACAGCTTCACCTCCTGGCCCAGATAGCCGACGCTGCGGCGCAGGTCGCGGGTCAGGACCTGCCCCATGTCCACCCCGTCGATCAGCACGCGCCCGGTTGTCGGCTGGTTCAGGCCCGACAGGATTTTCAGGAAGGTCGATTTGCCGGACCCATTGGCCCCCAGCACCGCGACCCGCTGTCCGGGGCGGATCGCCAGCGACGGAATGTCCAGCGCCCGCGCCCCGTCCACGTCATAGGTATAGGACATGTCGCGCAGATCAAAGCGACCGGTGATCCGTTCGCGCCGCAGATAGGTGCGGTCGATGTCGTGGTCCTGCGGGGCGTCCACGATCTTGTCCAGCGCATCAAGGGCTGCGCGGGTGTTGGCCCAGCGGGCAATCAGACCGGACAGGCCGTTCAGCGGACCCAGCGTGCGCGAGGTCAGGATACCCACAGCGATGATCGTGCCGACGGTGAATTCGCCCGCAAAGACCAGAAACGTGCCCAGCACCACAGCGCCCACATAGGTCGCCTGCTGCACACCCTGCGCCCAATAGGTCAGGGCCGTTGTCAGCCGCCGCTGTTCGGATGTGGCGATGGCGGACAGGCCCGTCAGTTCGGACCACTGGCGGCTGAAACGCGCTTCGCCGCGCTGGGACTTGATGGTGTCCGCCTCGAACACGGCCTCTTGCAGCAGACGGGTGGACCGGGTCGCCGCCCCTTGGGTCTGCAGGGTCAGGGCCATCATGCGGCGTTGCGCGATCAGCGACGGGGCGACCATCAGGACACCCCCCGCGATCAGCACCCACACGACGGGGCCGCCAATGGACCAGACAAGGGCCAGAAACAGAAAGATAAAGGGAATGTCGGTCAGCGACCCGATGGTGCTGGCGGTGAAGAATTCGCGCACGGCGGAAAATTCGCGCAAGGCGGAAAAGGTGTTCGACGGCGTCTGCCCCGGCTGACCGGACCGCATGCCCAGCAGTTTGGTCATCAGCATGTCCTGCAGGCGCAGTTCGATCCGGCGTCCGGCACCGTCCATCAGATGTGACCGCGCGATGCGCAGGCATCCTTCCAGCACGATGGCGATACAGGCCCCGATGGTCAGGACCCACAGCGTCGCCATCGACTGATGCGGGATGACGCGGTCATATATCTGCAGGGAAAACAGCGCCACGGCGACGGCCAGCATGTTGGCAACCAGCGACCCCAGGGCCACTTCGCCGATCACGCGGCGAAAGCTGCCAAATTCGGACCAGAACCAGTGACCCGGCTTGGCGTTGATGGCATGGCGGCGCGCCAGTTCGGCGGCGGGCACTTCGGCGCGGATGATGCGTCCGGTGAAATGTTCGACAAAGGCATCCAGCGGCACTTCCTGACGGTTGTCGGCGGCCTGCGGGTCGTGCAGCACGATGGTGTCCGCCGTCTGCGCCAGCACCAGCACCAGCGTGTCAGAGGTCAGCCGTGCGACGGCGGGCCAGTCCTGCGGTTTGCAGGGCAATGCGGTGCGCTGCACCGCGCGCAGACCCGCGTCATTCAGCGCAGCCACCAGCGTATCCGCAGGCAGGCCCGCGCTGTCATCGTCGATCTGGCGGTCCAGAATGTCGGTCGCCTTGATGTCGACACCCAGTATCGCGGCATAGGTCGCCACGACGGCGGCGCGCAGGCAGGCGGTCGCTGAATCGCGCGGGGCCACCTGAATCGAAGGGGTCTCTGACGCGGGGTCGGGCATGTCGGTCAGCACGGCGGGCCCATCCGACACAAAGGCCGGTGCGGTATCATCCGCGACAGGGGTTATGGCCCCGACGCGGGTCAATTTGCCGCCGCGGGTTGCACCAATGTCGAACGCCAGCACGGGACCGGTCATATCTTGTCTCCATCCACGAGGACACCGCGCAGGGCGGCGATCCTCAGTTCCACGCGGGCCACATCGTATGGCAGGGCGGCGGCTTCGCGGCGCAGGCGCACCGCGCTTTCGAACACGCCGACAACATCGCTGACGCCGCGCTGACCTGCCTTTTGCTGATCCGCAAAGCTGCGGTAATTCTGTTCGGCCCCGGCGGCGAGCGACGCAATCTGGCCCTGTTGACGGCGCAAGGAGGCCAGTTCGCCTTCCAGCGCGCGCAGGGACCGTTCCACGTCTTCGCGGGTCTGATTGGTGCGCGCACCGGCGGCGGCGGCCTGCTGGTCGGCGGCGGCAAGGGCCGCACCGGTGCCAAATCCGATGCCTTCGTCGGCGCGGGCGACAAGGCCCACGTTCGATCCGTCACCCGACACCGACCCGACCGCCGACAGACCGGGCAGGAAACCGGCCCGGGCCGCTTTTGATTCAGCGATGGTGCGTGTCGCCTCTGCCTCTGCCTTGACCACCGCCAGCGGGGTGGCAACCAGTTCGTCGGGCAGGCTGGACAGGCCGTTCACACCGTCCAGCGGTCTGGCGGACATGGCTGCCAGTTCGGCGCGGGCAGCGGCGGCCGCTTCGCGGTCAGAGGCCATGTCGGCTTCCATCTGGTTCAGCTTTTGCTGCACGACCATGCGGTCGACGCTGTTGGACACCCCGCCTTTGACGCGTTCATCCATGATCCAGCTGTAATGCTTCATGTCGGACATGGCGGCGGCGTTGACGGCGGCGCGGGCCTCTGCCTGCTGGGATGTCAGATAAAGGGTCAGCGCGTCGCGGACCCGGTCGTTGGTATCCTGCGCAAGGGCGACGGCGGCCACTTCGACATCGGCCTTGGCATAGTCGCGTTCCGCCCGCTTGCGGCCATTGTCGAACAGCACCTGTTCGACGACCAGCGATGCGACAAGCGTGCCAAGCGAGGTCAGCGAGACCTGCGGACCAAGCGAGGGGAGCCAGTTCTTGGACCGCGCTTCGGCGCGCAGGGTTGCGGCGCGCAAATCAGCCTCTGCCGCGCGGGCGTTGGCGGCCAGCACGGCGTCTGATACTTCGGTATAAGGGCCTTGGGGCAGGATGGATCGGCGGGTCAGAAGACCTGCGATGACCTCTGATCCGGTGCCGTCCGGGGTCTGGGCGTCCAGCGCCGGGGCATCTGCGGCGGGTGCGGCCTTAGCGCCCCCCAGTCCCAACGCGGAAAACGGAGAACGGCTGACGCCATCCGGCCCGCTGCTGCAACTGCCAAGGGTCATGATCGCGCAAAGCGCAAAAAGGCCCGTCGTGGAATGTCGATTGATCACGCTGTCTCCGCCCCGATTTTTATTTTGGTGGCTTGCCCCCTGCCGATGGGCAAGAAGGGCCGGTCTGCACCGGCCCTTCTGATGGACAGTTATGCGATCGGGTTGTTGAACAGGATGTCCGCGTCGATCTTCAGCACCGAATCCCCGCCCACGTTATAGACGTTGTAGGCTTGGCCGTTGATCGTTTCAGTCCCGGTGCGGGTGGTCGCGCCGGTAAAGGTCACGCTGTCATCCATCGCGCCATGCACCACCAACACGTTGTCGTTGGCCGACAACTTGTCGATGCTGACCTTGTTCAGGGACAAGGTGGATTTGTCCGCAAAGGTCAGGTCGATCGCGCCGATGTTGAAGGTGGTCAACCCCGTTGCATTGACGTTGACCACGTTGGTTTCCTGTTCGTCCAGCACCAGCAGGGTCGAATTGGTGTTGCCGCTGGCATCGGTCGCGGTGACCACCAACTGCTTGCCATCGATGACCGGGCGGTCAAAGCCGAATTCCAGCTCTCCCGTGCGGCCATTGAGGTAACGGTCCGCATTGGTGGCGATCAACGTCTTGCCGTTCGCACCGGAATCGTAGGAGTGGACCATGACGCTGTCGGTCGTGTTGACGATGGCGATATCGCGCACGCCGTCATCATAAAGGCCGATACCCTTCATGCCGGAGGCATCGGGTGCAATCGTGTCGACAAGGAAGGTATCCTGGATCGACCGGGTATTGCCTGCCGCATCGGTGGCATGAATGCCCACGGTGGCGGTGTAATCGCCGCTGCGGATTTCGGACGCAACATAGGTTACCGACCACTGGCCGTTCACCACGGAGGCGGTGCGGGAGATGCCGTCAAATTCGACGATGACCGACGATCCGACCTCGACCCGTCCGGTCAGCGTGATGCCGTCCGACGCTTCCTTGCTGTTGACGATATCGTCGCCTTCGACGGGACCGTCTGCCGTCAGGGTGTTGACCCATGTGTCCAGACGCACGGTGCCGGTGGTGCTGGCAATGTTGCCGGCGATGTCGGTGGCCTTCACGGCCACGGTAAAGTTCTGCTCGATCAGGCCCTGCGGCACTTCGCTGACCAGATAGTCCTGCGACCACGTGCCATCGGCCCCGGCAGTGACGGTCTTGACCGTGTTGTGGAAACGGATTTCCACAACGGCGCCCGCATCGGCGGTGCCGTGCAGCGTGATCCCGTCAGAGCGTTCGTCAAAGTTGACGATCCCGTCGCGGCCTTCGGTGTTGGAGGTGTCGATGGTCACAGCCACATCGGTGTCGATCCGGACGGACCCGGTCGCCGTTGCCGTATTGCCAGCGGCATCCCGCGATACCGCCGTGACCGGCAGATCATATTCACCACGGGCATAGGCTGATCCGGCAAAGGATGATGTCCAGATGCCCGCACCATTGGCCGACACGGTCTTGGTCACGGTGCCCATGGTCACTTCGACGCTGGCAAAGGCTTCTGCCGTGCCGGTAACGGTGATGAAGCCGCCTTTTTCCACAAGGTTCACGGTGCCGTCGCCGCCTGCCCTGCTGGTATCAAGGGTGATCCCGGTGATCGTGTCGATTTCCAGCACATCGGTCACACTTGCGGTGTTGCCGTGCTGGTCGGTCGCGGTGACGCGGATCGTGCTGTCGTATTCGCCCTGCGGGAACACACCGGCCGCCACGTTCAGCGTCCATGTGCCGCCGACGACGGTGGCGTTGTAATTGGTGCCGCCAAAGTTCACGACAACGGTCGCACCCGGCTGGGTCGTGCCGGTCAGAACGACGCCGTCACGCTCTTCTACAAAGTTCACGACGCCGTCGCCTTCGACAGTGGAGGCGTCAAAGGTGACAAAGGTGATCGTATCGACATCAAGGATGCCGGTGTCGGTGGCCGTGCCGTTGCCGTTGGTCACAGTGACCGAGACGGGCAGGTTGTATTCGCCGCCGGGCAGCAATGTGGACGGGATCGTGACTGTCCATGTGCCTTCCTGGGTGATCGTGACCGGCACGGTGACTGTGCCGACGGTCACGGTGCCTGTGGCGCCGGGGGTGCCGGTGCCGGTCAGGTCGATGCCG
>JBBREW010000185.1:0-6100 GCA_038225335.1 Rhodobacterales bacterium | reverse complement strand
GGCCGAAGGGCTGGCCGTGACCGATTGCGGTGCGGTGCCGACACCGGCGCTGGCGCTGGCGTCGATGGGCGCGGGCGCTGCGGCGGTCATGGTGACCGGCAGCCACATTCCCGCCGACCGCAACGGGTTGAAATTCTACGTACCCGGCGGCGAGATCGGCAAGGCGGACGAAGCGGCGATCCTGGCCCATCTGGGCCGCGCATCTGCGCAAAAGACCGCAACAGTGACGCAGAACACTACCTCCGGGGCCGATTATGTGGCGCGCACTTTGGGCGCTTACGGGGTCGCGCTGACCGGGCGGCGGATCGGGGTCTATAGCCATTCCGCCGTGGGGCGCGACCTGTTGCTGGACATCGTGGCGGGGCTGGGGGCAGAGGTGGTCGAACTGGGTCGGTCCGCGACTTTCATCCCGGTGGATACCGAAGCCGTCGACCCGGCGATCCGCGCGCAACTGCGCGAATGGGCGCGTGATCACAGGCTGGATGCCATCGTGTCCACCGATGGCGACGGCGACCGGCCCTTGCTGACGGATGAGACCGGAGAGGTCATCGTCGGCGATATTCTGGGGCAGATCACCGGCAGTGCCCTGGGGGCGGATATCGCGGTGACGCCGGTGTCGTCCAATACCGGGGCAGAGGCGCTGTTCGGGCGCGTGGTGCGCACGCGCATCGGGTCGCCTTTTGTGATCGCAGGGATGGCGGCGGCGGGTGGTCGCGTGGTCGGATACGAGGCGAACGGTGGGTTCCTGCTGGGGTTCGATGCGGCAGGGCCCAAGGGGTCGCTGCCGGCACTGGCCACCCGCGACGCGGTGCTGCCCTTTGTGGCCCCGCTGGTGGCCGCGGGGGATGCGGGGCTTGCCGCCCTCGTGGCAGGACAGCCACCCCGGTTCACCGCCGCCGACCGGTTACAGGACGTGGCCACGGAAAAATCACTGGCTCTGGTCGCGCAATTCGACACTGATCCGGGCAAACGCGCGGATTTTCTGGCGCTTTTTGACGGGACAGAGGCGGCGGTGGATCGCACCGATGGGCTGCGTATGACGCTGACCGACGGGCGGATCCTGCATCTGCGCCCGTCCGGCAACGCGCCGGAGTTGCGGTTCTACGCCGAGGCGGACAGCGCCGCGCGGGCGGCGGATACGCTGAACACCGGGCTTGCTGCCTTGGCAAAGACCCTGCAATAGGATCTATGCCGGGCCGTGATCCGCCAGCCGTTGCAGATCGGTGATCAGATGGGTGCGGATATGGGCGCGGGCACGGGCCACATGATGGTCGCTGAACAGATCGCGCAGAACCCCTTGGGCTGTGGCATAGGCGGCGCAAAAGGCTGCATCCTCTGATCCCGGCAGGGTGCGGGCGGCCTGATCGGGTGTCAGCCCGTGCAGATTGACCCAGGCCTTTGGCGGCAGGCCAAGGGCATGGACCACATGGGCGGGGCTTGCGACATAGAGCGGGCGTGATCCCACGGCAAAGGCGTCGAACAGTTTTTCCGACAGATAGGCGGGCTGGTGGGTGTTTTCGATCCCCGACAGCAGGCGGCTGTGTTGGTCCAGCTGCGCCAGCTTGTCCCCGTGCCAGTCGGTCAGGTCAAGGCGGGTCGTATGGCCGGGCCAGCCGCCGCCCTGCCGCACCACGCGCCCGGTGGCTGCAAGCGCCAGCTGGGTGCGATAGGCACACAGCCCGATGATGTCAGCTTCGGGCCATGTCACGTCGTGAAACGACTCGGACCGGTATTCCGCCATGAAGACCGCATCACAGCGCCGCGCGGCAAAACGGACCTGCCACTGGGCCGCGTCAAGGGCGGCATTCCGGGCAAAAAGCCTTTGATAGGCTCTGATATAACAAGGATCGGTCAGCAGGAAATAGGGGATGGGGGCCGGGGTGAACAGGGCCGTGGTATGATGGTTCAACTGGTGCAGCCGCCCGGGGGCCAATGTGATCACATCCGCCAGCGGGTCGGGGGAAAAGAGGCTGTCCCAGAACGGCTCTTCGGACAGCAGAAGGGCATTGCCGGGTAATGTGATCACATCGCGTGGATGGGCAAAGACATGCAGGTCCGCAGCCCCGTTGGTGACGCTGACATGATCCGCCCACAGCGGGGCAAGGTGCGGATAGGCGAGCGGCGTGCGGTGCGCATGCGGGCCGTACAGGCGGACGGTGACGCGGGCGATCCCGACGCGGGGTGGGGCCGCAGGTTTCAGGATCTGTTGCAGGGGCATTGGGCGGCTTTGCAGGATCAGCCGCGCACCGGGGGCGGGATCGGCCAGCCAATGCGGCAGGCTGTCCGCCAGCCAGTCGGCGGTGGTGGGGTCATGGCCCGCCAGATCCGCCACCGCATCCAGCAGGGCGGGACCGGGGGTCGCCCGGGTCACCGACCAGCGGTCCGGGGTCGTGGTGACAGGGCCCTGCATCCGCAGGGCGTGCATGAAGGCGATATCGCTGTGCGCCACCCCTTCTGCGCGGCGCGGACCGCTGGGGAACAGGGCACTGCAGGGCAGGATTATCTGCGCCAGATCGGGGTCCGGGCCGCACAACAGGGTCTGTTGAAGAGGATATGGCAAGGGGCCGGTCAACCGGCTGCGCCCGTCAAGGATCAGCACATGCGGGGCGGTCGCTGCCTCAAGTCCCAGATGCGTGGCGATGCCGCCATCGCCCGGCGCTGGGATATCGGTGACGATGGGTGTGACGGTGACACCTGAGGGCCAGGGACGGTGGTGGATCATCGTCAGAACCCGGGTCAGGGCGCGGGCATCGCCGCTGTCATCCACAAGGATGACCTGATCGCCGGGGCGCACCCGCGCCACCACACTGTCCAGCAGCGCGGGTGGCGCGTCGCGCAGCAGGCAGATGATCGATATCACGGGGCGGGGCCGGTGGGATTGGGTGCGGGTGCGGTGAGGGTCGCGATCCGCGCCATCAGCGCCGGATCATGGGTGGCGATGTCGCCGTGCCAGCCTGCGATGGTGACGTGCAGCCAGTGGTGCAGGGCCGCATCAAGATCCGCATGGTGCGGCGCATCAAGGGTGCCCCTGATCCAGTCCGCCAAGCCTAGCACAAAGCCAACAAGCGCGCAGCGCAGATCCGGGGCGGTCAGCACCGCCACCACCGGCGCCATCGCATCGAAGACCGCCAGCCGTTCGGCCCCGCGCCGGTTCGTCTGCCGTCCGGCGTCTGCCGCCACCATATGCCAGACACAGACCCGGTCAGAGGTGAGGATCCGCGCCGCATGGTGAAAGCACAGCCAGTGCAGGGTCAGATCCTCGTGCACGGGGGTTGTGGCACAGCGGATGTCGTGGTCGCGCAGAAAGCCGGTGCGATAGACCTTGTTCCACGGATAATTGGCGGTCTGTGCCAGCAGGGGCCAGACCGCGCGGGGTGCCTCCGCCAGCGCACCCGTCGCCAGACCCGCGGCCTGCCAGAACGCATCATCCCAGGGCGGTTGCCCCCAGTGACCGGGGTTGGAAAAGCGGCTGTCGGCGTATTTGAACAGGCAGATGTCGAAAGGGTCGGGCCCGGCTAGATCGGGCGTTGTCGGATCGGTTGCGGCCAGATCGGCCAGCAGTCCGGCCAGATCGGCGGTGGGCAGATCGTCGCTGTCGATGAAGATCAGGTGCGACGCGGTCACGGCGGCGACCCCTGCGCTGCGGGCGGGACCGGGGCCAAGGGCGGTGTCATGCCGGATCAGGGTCACACCTGTGGCCACGACCGGCACCGCAGACCCGTCGTCCACCACTACGATCTGCGATAGGCCCATGGGGCGCAGGCTGTCCAGCAGGCGGGCCAGCCTGTGCGCATCGTCGTGTACCGGGATGACCACCGCCACATCCAGCAGCGGCGCGGGTGTGACCGGACGCCGTGCCGCATGGGCGCGGGCGATGGCGCGGATCTGCGCACGGTGCTGCATCCCGCGCAGGTGGCGCACCACGGCGCGGGGGATCAGGCGGCGCAGACCCGTCATGCGGGCACCGTGAACAGACGCAGGGTGTGCAGGGACAGGGTCACCGGGCGGTGCGGCGGCAGGAACAACAGCACCTCGCGCCAGGGCGCACGGCGAGGCAGGTCCGGGTGGCGGTCGGCCAGCCACAGGGCGGTGTGGTCCGAGGGTGCTGCATGGCACAAGATCCGATGCGCAAGGGGGGTGTCCACATGGTCCGTCGGGGCCGGCACCGCTGGTCCGTCGGTCGGTCGCGGGGCGGGATGGGCAGAGCGCAGCACGGCCTGCAAGGTCAGGGCGGGGTCGGCGCTGGCGCGCAGCCAGAGGCCAAGGCCGGCAATCCCCGCCAGATCGGGCAGGTCCACCGTCAGCCGCAGGGCGCACCAGCCCCCCGGCGTGGTCACGGTGGTCGCAATCTCCAGCAGACGGCCCGTCGGGCTGGACCAGTGCAGGGTCATCACCGCCGCCGGATCGGCCATCAGCCGCAGACCCGTCACGGGCAGCGCGTCACCCAGCCCGCCGCGCGCGCCCGTCAGGGCGGTCAGGGCGGTCAGCGGGGCGTTCAGCAGGTCAGGGGCGGGACGGCGGGACATGGTCGGGGGTGATACGCCCTTGGGCGGGCTCTGGAAAGGGGCCGCGCTGTGCAACCCAGAACGCGGGGCGGGTCAGCGGGTCAAAGCTGTCGCGGTGCGCCCGCGACAGGCGCGGCCAGGCGATGATCCAGCGCAGGGACAGCCAGACTGCCCGGCCGATGATCCGGGCCGCGCGCCGCTTGGAATGGGTCAGGGTATAGGCGCGGCCCGCGTCGTCGCAGAATACCGCCTGCCAAGCGCCGCGGGTCGACCAGACCTTGCCCCGGTCGGCCACAGGCACGGTCACGCGCCGCCCCCAGACCCGGATGCCCGGCAACAGATGCCCGTTCAGGGTCGCCCGCAGCAGGGTCAGCTGCCAGCCGGGCGGGCGGCGGGGGTCGCGCACGGGCGGCAGATCGGCGGGCATCGGCCCCCAGTGTTCGGTCCGGTTCAGGGCCGCGATCTGCGCCCGCTTGGCGCTCATGTCCATGTTGTCGGTGAACAGCGACGGCCCCTGCAGCATATCCTCCCACGCCAGAAGCTGGGCCGCGGCGCTGTCGTAATGCAGCCGCACTACCGCGTGCAGCACCTGCCGCAGGGCCACGCGGATCGTGCCAAGAGGGCCCAGCCGGAACCCCGGCTGCACGATATGCACATGCAGGTGATAGCGGGTGTCAAGATAGACGGTCTGCGGGCTGGCCTTGGCGGGGAACAGGTCTTGCAGGGACATCACGCCGTTCAGGGTCGCGATGCGGAACGGGTTCGACAGGGCAAAGCTGACATCGTCGCCGCGCACAAAGAAAGGAAAGGGATCGTGGCGCACGCAGGCCAGCGGAAAGGCGAAATACCACCAGCCGCCATAGAACCCGCGCGGCGCGGGGGCCGGGGTGGCCAGTTCCATCGCCGTGACGGCGGCCGCATCGCGCAGATCAAGCCCCGGAAAGCAGGGGTGGCAGACCTGATCGAAGACAGCGCCGTTTTCCCACAATTGCCAGGGGCGGGCGGTATCGACCATCGCCCCGGCCAGCGCCGTGGCGGGGTCGGTGGCGTGGCGCAGAAAGGCTGCGGTGCGGGTCAGGCTGTCCATCTGGAAAGAGGCGTCATCGTCCATGAACAGGACATGGCTGAACCGGCCCGCATCCCGCGCCGCCGCCAGCCCGCGGGCGAACCCCCCCGCACCGCCCAGATTGCGGTGCGGGATCAGGGTCAGGTGCGGGTCACCGGGCAGGCTGACGCTCTGGCCGTTGTCAATGACATAAAGATGCGCGCCGGGCAGATGGCCTGCGGCCAGAAAATCAACGATCCGCGCCGCGGTCGCCTGCACCGCCTCTGCCCGGCGGAAGGTCGTGATGACGATGGCAAGGTGGATCGGCGGGGCGTTGACATCGGCCTGCATCCGGGCATCCGACAGATGCGCGGGGCCTGTGGCGGTCAGGGTCCAGTACAGCAGGCCATCGGCGACAAAGGGCATCACGGGCAGGGTGACGCCCTGCGGCGTCAGGGTCAGATCCGTCTGCAACACGGTCTGTTCCGCGCCGGCTGCGCGGATCTGGAACAGCTGCAGGGTGACAGGGCCGTGGCCGGTCAGATGCAGC
>JBBREW010000184.1:0-6120 GCA_038225335.1 Rhodobacterales bacterium | reverse complement strand
TTCAGCATGATGTCGTCGGACCCCGGTATCCCCATGATAAAGGTGACGCCCGCCACGCCCAACAGCGTCAGCAGGCTGTCCATGTCGTTCTGGTCCGCCTCTGCGTGGTTGGTATAGCAGACGTCGCAGCCCATCGGCAGGCCCAGCAGCTTGCCGCAGAAATGATCCTCCAACCCCGCACGGGCGATCTGCTTGCCGTCAAAAAGGTATTCCGGCCCGATGAACCCGACGACCGTATTCACCAGCAAGGGGTCGAAATGCCGGGCGACGGCATAGGCGCGGGCCTCGCAGGTCTGTTGATCCAGACCGTGATGCGCGCCCGCCGACAGCGCCGATCCCTGCCCGGTTTCGAAATACATCACGTTGCGCCCGACCGTACCCCGGTTCAGCGACAAAGCGGCGGCGCGGGCCTCTGCCAGATCGGCAAGGGTAAAACCAAAGGACGCATTGGTGGCCTGCGTGCCGCCGACACTTTGAAAGACCAGATCGACGGGCGCGCCCCGGGCGATGCAGTGCAGGGTATTGGTCACATGGGTCAGCACACAGGATTGCGTCGGAATCGCGTGGCGGTCGATGATGTCTGCCATCAGATGCGACAGCAGGCTGGCCTGCGCGACGTTGTCGGTCGCCGGATTGATCCCGATCACCGCATCCCCTGCCCCATACATCAACCCGTCAAGGATGCTGGCCGCGATCCCCTTTGCATCATCGGTGGGGTGGTTCGGCTGGATCCGCGTCGCCAGTCGTGCGGGCAGACCGATGGTGTTGCGAAAGGCAGTGGTCACATGGCATTTGCGCGCCACAAGGATCAGGTCCTGATTGCGCATGATCTTTGACACGGCGGCCACCATTTCGGGCGTCAGACCGGGCCGCAGCGCCGCCAGCACGGCGGGCGTCGCGTGGTCGGACAGCAACCAGTCGCGCAGGCCGCCCACGGTCAGATGCCCGATGGGGGCAAAGGCCGCGGCGTCGTGCGTGTCGATGATCAGGCGGGTGACGTCGTCCTCCTCGTAGGGGATCAGCGCCTCTGTCAGAAACTGGCGCAGGGGGACATCGGCCAGCACGATCTGCGCCACGGCGCGGTCCGCTGCGGTGGCGGCGGCCAGCCCCGCCAGCCTGTCCCCCGACCGGTCGGGAGAGGCCTGCGCCATGACCTGCGCAAGGGTCGCAAAGGTCCAGGTCTGATGGCCGATGGTGTGGCGGTATCTGTGAGCCATGGGTTCGTCCGGCAAGGGCACTGTCCCGCCACAGCGGCCTGCGTGCGGTCAAAAGTCAAGTATCCCGCCCCGTGGCAGCCGCAAATGCCGCGCCACCGGGCGGCCATGTAACGTGTCGCCTGCAAAGGCGGCAGTGTCAGGGCTGGCAGACGCAGGGGTGGCATGGGGTGGCGAGAGTGCCGCCAAGTCCTGTGACGTGGTCCGGCCCTACGGGACGATAAACCCTTGCGATTTTTCGGGCAGGCGGTAGCGTCGTCACAGTCTTGTCATGTGGCGGGGTTAACGGCTGCCGTCATCGTCCCGATCAAACCCAGAACCGGAGATTTCAATGTTGTCCAGAATGAAACTGCTGACCACCGTCAGTGCCGTATCGATGCTTGCAGCCCCCATCGCCCATGCGCAGGGCATGGATGAACTTGTCGCGGCCGCCAACGCCGAAGGCATGCTGACCACCATCGCCCTGCCCCACGACTGGTGTGGCTACGGTGACGTCATCGCCGGGTTCAAGGCCAAGTATCCCGATATCACGATCAACGAGCTGAACCCGGATGCCGGGTCCGCCGACGAGCTGGAGGCCGTGCGCGCCAACAAGGACAACACCGGACCGCAGGCCCCCGACGTGCTGGACGTGGGCCTGTCGTTCGGCCCCGCCGCCGCCGAAGAAGGCCTGCTGCAACCCTACAAGGTGTCCACATGGGACACGATCCCGGACGAGGCGAAGGACGCGGACGGCAACTGGTATGGCGATTATTACGGCGTGATGTCGTTCATCGTGAACACCGATCTGGTCGACACGGTGCCCACATCCTTTGCTGACCTGCTGAAGCCGGAATATGCGGGCGCCGTCGCACTGGCCGGTGATCCGCGTGCGTCCAACCAGGCGATCCTGTCGGTCATGGCCGCAGGCATGGCACGCGGCGCAGAGCCGGGCGAGGCCGCCGCACAGGCCGGTCTGGAATACTTTGCCGAAATGAACGCGGCCGGCAATTTCGTGCCCGTCATAGGCAAGGCCGGCACATTGGCACAAGGCACCACGCCGATCATCATCCAGTGGGATTACAACGCGCTGTCCGCCCGTGACACGCTGGCCGGCAACCCGCCGGTCGAGGTGGTCGTGCCATCGGACGCGGTGCTGGCAGGCGTCTATGTGCAGGCGATCAGCGCCTATGCACCGCAACCCAACGCAGCCAAGCTGTGGATGGAATACCTGTATTCCGACGAAGGTCAGCTGGGCTGGCTGGCTGGCTATTGCCACCCGATCCGGTTCAACGATCTGGTCGCCAACGATGCGGTGCCGCAAGAACTGCTGGACGCGCTACCGCCAGCCGAATCCTATGAGGCCGCCGTGTTCCCGACACTGGATCAGGTGAACGCGAACAACGCAGCCGTTGTCGCCGGATGGGACAGCGTCGTGGGTGCCAACGTCCAGTAACGCGGACCACATGATCCCGCACCCCCCGGCCCGCAGTAGCGCACCGGGGGGTGCAACCTTGAAAGCGGGGCCAGATGGCGCGACAGACTGCATTGATATCCGGCCTGCAACGATGGGTGGGCCTGCTGCCGTTCCTGATCTTTACCGGCCTGTTCCTGATTTTACCGACGCTGTATATCGTGGTGGGTGCGTTCCGGACGCCCGCGGGCGCCTTTACCATCCAGAACATCCTTGATCTGAACACGCCCACGATCCGGGCCGCCTATTGGGTGTCGATCAAGATCAGCTTTCTGTCCGCGCTGCTGGGCTGTCTGATCGGCTTTGCCATGGCGGCGGCGATCACGCTGGGCGGGATCACACCGCGCGTCCGCAACCCGCTGCTGACGTTTTCAGGGGTCGCGTCGAACTTTGCCGGGGTGCCGCTGGCCTTTGCCTTTATCGCCACGATCGGGCCTGCGGGTCTGATCACGGCCTATCTGCGCACCGAATGGGGCATCAACCTGCGGGCCTACGGGTGGAACCTGTTGTCGTCCTGGGGTCTGATCGTGACCTATCTGTTTTTCCAGATACCGCTGATGATCCTGATCATCACCCCCGCCATCGAAGGGCTGAAGCGCGAATGGCGCGAGGCCGCCGACATTCTGGGTGCGACGCGCCTGCAATACTGGCGACTGGTGGCGCTGCCGATCCTGTTTCCGGCGATCCTTGGCACCATGGCGCTGCTGTTTGCCAATGCCTTTGGCGCTGTCGCCACCGCCATTGCCCTGACCGGGCCATCGCTGAACATCGCGCCGATCCTGCTTTATGCCCAGATCAGAGGCGACGTGCTGGGCAATCCCAACCTTGGTTATGCGCTGGCCTTTGGCATGATCGTCATCACCGGGGCGGCCAACACGCTTTACATCGTGCTGCGCCTGCGGGCCGAAAGGTGGCTGAAATGAACCGTGTCATGGCATGGACCGCCATCATCTTTGGCTGCATGTATTTCGCGCTGCCGATGATCGGCATGGTCGAATTTTCCCTGTCGATGCGGCGGGGGGTCTATTCGCTGGATGCCTACCGCGTCGTGCTGGCCGATCCGCGGTTTCAGGCGACCTTTGTGTATTCGGTCACGATGGCGCTGGCCACGATCCTGTTCGGCGTCCTGCTGGTCGTCCCGACCGCCTATTGGGTCCAGTTGCGGATGCCGCGCCTGCGCCCGGTGGTGGAATTCATCACGCTGCTGCCGCTGGTCATTCCGGCCATTGTCATCGTGTTCGGGTATATCCGGCTTTACAACACCTCCAGCTTTCTGCCCATGACCGGGACGGTTGGCGGCACCAATATTCTGCTGATGTTCGGCTATGCGACGCTGGCGCTGCCTTATATGTACCGGGCCGTCGATACCGGGATGCGGACTATCGACATCGCCACCCTGACAGAGGCGGCGCAGTCGCTGGGCGCAGGCTGGCTGCGCATCATGGTCACCCTGATCCTGCCAAACGTGCTGGGGGCGGTGCTGTCGGGGGCGTTCCTGACGCTGGCCATCGTGATCGGCGAATTCACCATGGCGGCGCTGCTGAACCGGCCTGCCTTTGGCCCCTACATGCAGTTGCTGGGGGCAAACCGTGCCTATGAACCGGCAGCCCTTGCTGTCATCGCCTTTGCGATCACATGGATCTGCATGGGTCTGATCCAGATGGTCTCTCGACTGTCCAAACATAAAAGAGCGTGACGCATGGCCTTTCTGGAAATTGCCAATCTGCAAAAATCATTTGGCCCGAACCACGTGGTCAAGGATTTCAGCCTGTCGATCGAAAAGGGTGAATTCATTTCGCTGCTGGGTCCGTCGGGCTGTGGCAAGACGACGGTGCTGCGCATGGTCGGCGGGTTTGAAACGCCCTCTGCCGGGGCGATCCGGATCGACGGTCAGGACATCACCGGGCTGAAAACCAGCCAGCGCAATATCGGCATGGTGTTTCAGGCCTATGCCCTGTTTCCCAACCTGACGGTTGCGCAGAACGTGGCCTTTGGCCTGAAGGTCGCGGGCGTGGACAAACGCGAAACCGCTGACCGGGTGGCAGAGATGCTGTCCATGATCGGTCTGGCCGACCTTGGCGACCGCTATCCGTTTCAGTTGTCCGGCGGTCAGCAACAGCGCGTCGCGCTGGCGCGCGCATTGGCAGTGCGGCCAAAGGTGCTGCTGCTGGATGAACCGCTGTCGGCGCTGGATGCAAAGATCCGCGCGAGCCTGCGCCGCGAAATTCGCAGCATTCAGCAGCGGCTGGGCATCACCACGATCTTTGTCACCCACGATCAGGAAGAGGCGCTGTCGATGTCGGACCGGGTTGTCGTGATGACCGGGGGCCGCGCCGACCAGATCGGCACGCCGTTCGACATCTATAATCAACCGGCAACCCGTTTTGTGGCGGGGTTTGTCGGCACGCTGAATACATTTGACGCCACGGTCGTCGATCCGGCGCGCGGCGCGTTCCGGCTGGGTGACACGGATGTGATGCTGAACCGGACGGTTGATCTGGCGGCGGGGACAACGGTCACCCTTGCCATGCGTCCCGAATCCGCGACGCTGGGGGCCGGTCAGCCCGGCGATGTCATCCTGACAGGACGGATCACAGAGGTGCAGTTTCTGGGGGCGATCATCCGCATCACCGCCGATCTGGGCGGGCAGACCCTGACGCTTGACACCTTCAACCGGGCCGAAACGCCGCCGCCCGCCATCGGATCGGAGGCGACGATCAGCCTGCCGCAAAGCGGGCTTGTGGTGCTGGTCGCCTGACACCAGCCCGCGGGCGCGGCCGTGCCGCATGGCACCCCGCCACGTTTCGCGTTAGACCGCGCCCAAGACGGAGGGTCCATCACCATGAAACGCATCGTAACCGGCGCACGCCCCGACTGGCAGGACAAGGCCAAGGCGGCGGGTTTCACCTTTCACACCATGTATGATGAACCCTATTGGGACGAAGACAGCGTATACGAATTCACGCTGGCGCAGGTCGAAGACGACATCGAAGACCCCTGCACCGCGCTGCACGCCCTGTGCCGCGAAGCGGTCGATCACATTGTGGGGTCCGAAGAACTGATGGAACGTCTTGCGATCCCGCAGGGCCATCGGGACCTTGTGGCGCAGTCGTGGCGCACAAACCAACCAGAGCTTTATGGCCGGTTCGATCTGGCCTATGACGGCCAAGGTCCGGCCAAGATGCTGGAATACAACGCCGACACACCCACAGCCCTGTTCGAAAGCGCGGCCTTTCAGTGGACATGGCTGGAAGACATGATCGACGCCGAACGCCTGCCGCAGGGCAGCGACCAGTTCAACGGCATCCATGAGGCCCTTGTGTCGCGGTTTGCCACCCTGTTCGAGGCGGGCACCCATATCCACTTTACCGCCTTTGAAAACCTGATCGAGGATTACGCCACCGTCGAAATGATGGCCTATGCCGCGCGCGAAGCGGGGATGGGCGCGCATTT
>JBBREW010000183.1:0-6128 GCA_038225335.1 Rhodobacterales bacterium | reverse complement strand
GCCCGCCGAACTGCGCGGCGTGGCCACCAGCGCCAACCGCATCCTGACGGACCTGACCGCCGCCGACATCAGCGGGCAATTGTCCGATACCATTGCGGCGGCTGCCTCTGCCGCGAACAATCTGGACAGCGCGTCCCAGCAACTGCCCGCGATCACGGCGCAGCTGGATACCCTGTCGGCCAATGCCGCCCGCATGGACCTTGAAAGTCTTGCGGCGGCGGCGGAAGACACGCTGAACAGCATTGATGCGCTGGTCGGCACGCCATCGGCGCAGGCCCTGCCCGCGTCCCTGTCATCCGCACTGGACGAGGTGCAGTTGTTCCTGAACGACATCCGCGACGGCGGTGCCGTGGACAACGTGAATGCGGCCCTGCAGTCGGCCAACACGGCCGCACAGGCGATCGAGGAAGCGGCCCGCAGCCTGCCGGAACTGTCCCGCCAGACCGGCGCGCTGGTGGCATCCACCGGACAGGTCCTGACGACCTATGGCGACCGGTCGCGGTTCAACGCCGAAACCCTGTCCACCCTGCGCAATATCCAAGAGGCTGCAAACGCGGTGTCCAGTCTGGCCCGCGCGATCCAGCGCAATCCAAGTTCCTTGATTACAGGGCGTTAACATGCACAAACTGATCTTGTCCGCGATGGCCCTTGGCGCTGTCGCCGCCTGCAGCAACACCGTTACCCGGCTGGACGCACCGCGGGTTGAATCGACCCTGCAAATCCGCGCGGCGGTCAGTTCCGTGATGATCCGGACGGTGTCCCTGCCCACCTATGCCGCAACCGAGGAGATCTCCCTTGAAACCGAACCGGGGGTCATCACATCGGACGGCGATCTGCTGGCAGCCGATGATCCGTCCCGCGCCGTGACCCTGTCCCTGACCCAAGGCCTTGACGGCATCCTGAACGCCACGGTCGGCCCGGACCCCTGGCCGTTTGTGGGCCTGCCCGATGTGGCGGTCGATGTGCGCGTGGCAGAGATGCTGGGCAGTGCTGTGACCGGCACTTTCCGCTTTGCCGGGCAGTATTATCTGGGTGGCGATGGTGTCGATTTCCCGAACCGGTCGCGGACCTTTGCGTTCAACGTGCCGATGACGACCCCAGACATACCCGGTGCCATCGGGGCGCAGGGCGTGGCCATCGGTCTGCTGGCCGAAGACATCGCGCGCCAGCTTGGCCAGTGAATGCCCCGGCGGGGTGCGGTTTGCGACCTGATTTGGCCGCAAACCCTTTGTATCGCGGCTGGACCATGCACCGCTGATTGGGCATGGTGGACCCCAGCCGGCACAGGGTCACCCCTGCGCCACCCGATACCAAAAGGCCAGCCGTCATGATCCCCGCCGACCTTGCCGGCACTATCGTCTCGCACCGCAACGACCGCATGGGCGGCCGCATCATCGCGATGCTGAACGCCATGCGGATCGCGCGTGATTACGACCTGCCGTTCCGCGTGGGCTGGACCACTGGCGGGCGCACCTCCGAAGAGGTGCGCGACCCTGCCATGATCTTTGACGCCGCATGGGTCGGCACGCATTTTTTCGACAGCGACGTGTTGGGGCAGGTCTATGATGACCTTATTGACCTGTCGACCCTGCAAGGCGACAGCCGCTGGACGCTGGACAAATTCCGCGCCCGCCTTGCACGCGGCGACAGCTTCCTGTCGGGGGCCGCGATGGGTGTCACCGTCCTGCCGTGGGAAGATGCAACAGAGGTGGCCGCCCGCCTGCCCGCCAGCCTGACACACTTTCGGTTCAGCCCGCCGGTGCAGGCCATGATTGCCCGCATCGACAGCGTGCTCGCGGGCACCCGCCTGACCGCCTATCACATCCGGCGCGGCGACATCATCCACGACCCGATCACATCGAACAAGCTGTGGCCGAACAAGTATATCCCGCGCGAATTCTACGAACAGCACCTGATGCGGACGCTGGCGGACCCGGATGCGCGCGTGCTGATTTTTTCCGACACCCCGGTCGAGGTGGACCGGCTCAAGGCGATGGACCCCCGCGTGCAGGGGTTCGACGACCTGCTGGGCGATACGGACCTGACATCCGGCGCGCGGGATTTTCTTGAACTCTTTGCCATGTCGCGCTGCCGCCGCATCTTTGGCCCTCCGTCCTCGGCCTTCAGCCAGACCGCGATGACCATCGGGGGCTGCACCCTGCAGGCGGTGGAAGTGGCGCTGGACGACGCCGACCGGGCCGCCGCGATGGACCGCATGACCGACCGGCTGGAACAGCGGTCCGACCTGTTCATCAACATGGGCGATGTGGGGCAATGCCTGTATTTCCTGATCGAACGGATGAAGGCAGTGGGCAACCCCGGCCGCGCCCGCCGCATCATCCGCGCCTATATGGAAGACGGGCTGGACAAATCCTTTGCCTATCAGCTGCTGTGCGAATTGTCGGTCGCCACCGGTGATCTGGAATATTGCGAAAGGGTGCGCGATCTGGCCTATGCCCGGCCCGTCTATGTCGATGACAGCATGGCCGTGGTGAATACCTATTCCGCGCTGCACCAGATGGCGACCGGCCACAAGGACACCGCGCTGCGGCGGATGCAGACGGCGTTCTGGTTCCGCCCGCTGGACAATGTGGTGAACGGGACGCTGAACCTTGGGCTGACAGCGGGGATCGTGACACCGGACAACTTCTACCCTTTCGATCCCGCGATGACCCGGCAGAAGGCCAATGTCTTTCCCGCAGGGCGGCAGGCGATGGCGGATCTGAACCAGCTTGCACCGCAGGGACACACGGGCGACGACCGCTTTGATTTCCATCTGTGGGACATTGTGGTGCGCGACTGGCGGCTGACCACGGGCAAGCGTCTGAACCGCGCGTTCACCAATAAATCCAAGATCGCCAAGGCGCTGGACATGCTGACGCGGTCCTTCTCGAAACACGTGGACAAGGCGGCCCTGCTGTCGGCGCGCGGGGTGCTGATGTTAGCCGCAGGCGACCTCGAATCCGCGCTGGAGGCGCAGCGCACCGCGATTGCCCTGTCACCGGAATTCCCGCTGTATCGCAAGCGGATTTCCGACGTCCTGTTTGCCACCGACACCACGAAAACCGCCCTGTTCCAGCTGCGCAAGGCCAGCAACCTGATGGGCTGGCATCCGTGCTATCAGGCGGAACTGGCCCAGCGCCTGTGGAAGCTGAAGGAACGCGACGAATGTCGCGCCATCACCGACCGTCTGGCCGCCACACCGCATGACTTCATCGAAGTGCACCTGATGACCGCCGACATGCTGCGCCGTGATCCCGACCGGCTGGAGGATGCGCTGACGCTGGTGGACCGCGCCCTTGTGCCGGGGCACGGCGCGCAGCGGCTGCTGTCCGCCCGCGCGCGGCTCCTGATGATGCTCGACCGCGTGGAAGAAGCGCAGTCCGTCTATGAAATGCTGGTCGATTGTGGCCTTGGCACCGAACATACCCATGTGGATATCTACCGGCAGTTCAGCGCCCTTGGCCGCGAGGACATCGCCCGCGACCTGACCGCGCGCAGCATCTATGACTTCGACATGGTCAAGGAGATGGCCAACGGCTGACCCGGAGGGCGACCGCTCACCCCCGCTCCCCTTCCGGGCTTCTTCTCGTCAGAAATATCCCGGGGGTGGCCGCCCCTTGGCGGCCGGGGGGCTGGCCCCCCGGACCACCCCGGAACACCCAACGACCACCCCCGCTACCGCGCCCGCGACCACCCCCGCGCCGCCATAATCCGGTTTCCCTGCCCTGACCCTTTCGCTAGCGTCCGGCCAAGACACAGGAAGGGACCGCCCATGACAGACCCCACCATCCGACTTGGCGCGGATATCGGCGGCACCTTTACCGATGTGGTGCTGGACGTGGGCGCTGACCGTTACGCGATCAAGGTGCTGACGACATATGCCGCGCCAGAGGATGCGATCGTGACGGGGCTGCACGCGGTCTGCGCCAAGGCGGGCATCACGCCGGACCGCATCGGCCAGATCATCCACGGCACCACGCTGGCCACGAATGCGCTGATCGAGCGGCGCGGCGCACATACCGCCCTGATCACCACCGAAGGCTTTCGCGACGTGATCGAGATGCGGTCCGAATCGCGGTTCGAACAATACGATCTGAACCTGACCTTGCCCCTGCCCCTGCTGCCGCGCGATCAACGCCATACCCTGCGCGAACGGATGGATGCGGATGGCGGCGTGCTGATCCCGCTGGACACCGCAGCGATTCATGCACTGTGCGACACGCTGGCCCCCGCAGGCTATGACAGCATCGCGGTCGGTCTGCTGCATGCCTATGCCAACCCCGCCCACGAACACATGATCCGCGATGTGCTGGCGCGCCGGATGCCCGATGTCATGGTCTCGCTTTCCTCTGATGTCTCGCCGCAGATGCGCGAATACGAACGTTTCAACACCACGGTCGCAAATGCCTATATCCAGCCGCTGATCGCCAGCTATCTGCGCAGGCTCGCGGCCCGGCTGGCAGCCGAAGGGGCCGGTTGCCCGGTGTTCCTCATGCATTCCGGCGGCGGCATCATGGATCTGGCGACGGCTGCGGATTTTCCCGTGCGGTTGGTGGAATCCGGCCCCGCGGGCGGTGCCGTCTTTGCCGCCGACATCGCGGCACGGCACGGGCTGGACCGGGTGCTGTCGTTCGACATGGGCGGCACCACGGCCAAGATCTGTCTGATCCGCGACCAGACACCGAAGACCGCCCGCGTGTTCGAGGTGGCCCGGTCCTACCGGTTCAAGAAAGGGTCCGGGATGCCGATTTCGATCCCGGTCATCGACATGGTTGAAATCGGTGCGGGCGGGGGCAGTCTGGCCCATCTTGACGCCCTGAACCGGATCACCGTCGGGCCTGAAAGTGCGGGCTCTGAACCCGGGCCTGCGTGTTTCGGCCGGGGGGGCACCCGGCCCGCCGTCACCGATGCGGACCTGATCCTTGGCAAGCTGGACCCCACGGCCTTTGCGGGCGGGGCCTTCACCCTAGACCCGGATGCCGCTCACGCCGCCCTGACCACCCATCTGGGCGCACCGCTGGACCTTGACGCGACCGATGCCGCCTGGGGGCTGGCAGAGGTGGTGGATGAAAACATGGCCAATGCCGCCCGCGTCCACGCGGTCGAGAACGGCGAGGATCTGTCGCGCTATACCATGATCGCCTTTGGCGGGGCGGCCCCGCTGCACGCGGCACGCCTGTGTGAAAAGCTGGGCATTGCCCGCTGCCTGATCCCCCCCGGTGCCGGCGTCGGATCGGCCATCGGATTTCTGCGCGCGCCCTTCAGTTTCGAGGCGGTGCGCAGCGCATTCGTGCCGCTGGCGGACTGCGACGCCACCATGGTCCGAGGCATCTTTGACGACCTCAGCCGCACCGCGACGACCTTTGTGCGGTCCTGCGCCGGGGACGCGGATATCCTGTGCGATTTCAAGGTCTATATGCGCTACAGCGGGCAAGGCTGGGAAATCCCCGTGCCGCTGCCCTCCGACATCCGCACCACTGCGGACCCCGCGCTGATCCTGTCCTTGTTCGAGGCGGAATATACCGCCCTGTTCGGCCGCACGGTGCAGGGGATGGCCGCCGATATCACCGTCTGGGCGGCCCATGCCCGCACCCGGACCCCTGCCCCGGACCCGCTGCCTGACGCGGCCCCCGCAGCAAGGACGGCCCCCGCACCCCGTGGCACCCGAGATCTGTTCGACGCGGCCCTCGCCCGGCGCCACAGCGCGCAGGTCCATGCCCGCCACGACCTGCCCCCGGGCACGCGGATCGCAGGCCCTGCCGCCATCACAGAGGATGAAACCACGATCATCGTCACCGACAGCCGCTGTGCGACGACCCTGCCCGACGGCTGCATCGCCCTGACCGCAAAGGACGCCCCATGACCCTGTCCCCTCCGCCACAGGCCCGGTTTTCGCATGTCCAGCTTCAGGTCATGTGGACGCGGCTGATTTCCGTCGTCGAAGAACAGGCGCAGGCGCTGATCCGCACCGCCTTTTCAACCTCTGTGCGCGAAGCGGGCGATCTGTCCGCGGGCGTCTATGACGCCGCAGGCCAGATGCTGGCGCAGGCGGTCACCGGCACGCCGGGTCATGTGAATGCCATGGCGGATGCGGTCGCCCATTTCATCCAGACCATCGGGCGCGA
>JBBREW010000182.1:0-6134 GCA_038225335.1 Rhodobacterales bacterium | reverse complement strand
GCTGAAAAGTCGGTCAGCGCCTGATCCAGACGGGCCGACGACCGGTCCAGATTTTGCAGGATGCCCGCAACATGCGCCTGATTTTCAGGACCTGCCATGGCGCGGAATTGTTCCAGCAGGCGCGTCGCCTCTGTCACAAGGTCGGGGGCATCTTCCACCAGTGACTGCATGGTGGACCGACGCGACGCGATGATCGGCAGGCTGTCGCCATCGACAGGCAGGGATGCCGAATCCGGCGTGCCACCCGACAAAGAGATATAGCTGACGCCCGTGACACCCTGGGATTGCAACTGTGCCACCGTATTGACCCGGATCGGGGTGGCTGCGTCGATCTCTACCGTGGTCAGGACGCGGGACGGATCAAAAGGGTCGATCTGCAAGGCAATGACACGCCCGACGGCGATCCCGTTGAACAGCACATCGCCAGAGGTATCCAGGCCCGACACATCGTCAAAGTAGATACCATAGGTGGCATATTGCCGGTCCATCTGCACCCCGGCAAGCCAGATGAAAAACCCCAGCGACCCCAGAATGGCCACCAGCGTGAAGGTGCCGATCAGGATGAAATGCGCGCGGGTTTCCATCAGTGGACCGCCCGTGCGGTCTGGGCGGCGCGGGCGCGGGGACCGTGGAAATAGGCGCGGACCCACGGGTGGTCGATCTGCAACATCTCCTCCATCGTGCCTACGGCCAGCACCTTGTGATCGGCCAGCACGGCGATGCGGTCGCAGATCGCATGCAGGCTGTCCAGATCATGCGTGACCAGAAAGACCGTCAGCCCAAAGGCCGCCTGCAACTGCTGGATCAGCGTGTCGAACGCCGCAGCGCCCACAGGGTCAAGCCCGGCGGTCGGTTCGTCCAGAAACACGATTTCGGGGTCCATCGCGATGGCCCGGGCAAAGCCTGCCCTTTTGCGCATGCCGCCCGATAATTCTGACGGATACTGCATCATCGCGGCGTCTGGCAGACCGACCATGCGGACCTTGATGCTGGCCAGGGTTTCCCGCAGCTCTGCGGGCAGATCAAGCTGTTCGCGCAGGGGCGCCTCTACGTTCTGGCGCACGGTCAGGGATGAAAACAACGCGCCGTCCTGAAACATGACACCCCAGCGGCGGCGCAGCTGTCGGGTGGTGGCGTCGTCGGTGTCGCGCACGCTTTGTCCGAAAACCTCGATCTGGCCAGCGGCGGGCACCAGCAGGCCGACGATCGCGCGCAGCAGCACCGATTTACCCGTGCCCGACCCGCCGACAATGCCGATGATTTCGCCCCGACGGACATCCAGATCAAGGCCGTCATGAACCGTCTGTGTGCCGAAACGGGTGACAAGGCCGCGGACGCGGATGATCGGTGTGTCCGGCATCAGACCCCCACAGTTGCAAAAAAGATGGAAAACAGCGCGTCCATGACGATTACCATGAAGATCGACAGAACCACAGAACTGGATGTCCGCTGCCCCAGCGATTCCGCATCGCCACCGACGCTCAGCCCTTGATGGCAGCCGATGATGCCGATGATCAGCGCAAAGAAGGGGGCCTTGATCATGCCGACGGCAAAGTGCCAGATATCGGTGTTCGACAGCAGCCGCGACTGGAATACCGCAGGCGATACCCCAAGGTCGATCCACGCCATCAGCGCCCCACCCAGCAGCCCGGACAGATCCGCGATGAACCCCAGCGCGGGCAGCATCAGCATCAGCGCCAGCACGCGCGGCACCACAAGGATCGCCACCGGATCAAGGCCGAGCGTCCGCATGGCGTCGATTTCTTCGCGCATCTTCATCGACCCGATGGCAGCGGTAAAGGCCGACCCGGACCGGCCTGCCACGATGATCGCGGTCAGCAGGATACCCAGTTCGCGCAAGACAGAGATGGCGATCAGATCGACGACGAACACCTCTGCCCCGAATTGCCGCAACTGCGCCGATCCCTGAAACGCCAGAACCACACCGATCAGGAACGCCATCAGCGCCACGATAGGCACCGCGCGCAGGCCGACCTGATCGCAATGATGCACCAGCGACGTCAGCCGCAGGCGGCTGGGGTGCAGGCACAGGCCCGCAATCGTCGCCACGACCTGACCCAGAAACGACACAAGCGCGCGGCCCGTCCGCCCCGCATCCACGACCCACTGCCCGATATCCATGATCCAGACAATCAGGCCGTGAACGGGCTGCGGGACGCCACCGGGCGTGACCATGGTGCGCCGCACTGTGTCGATCAATTGGGTCTGCACCGGCGTTGCATTGGCGATGATCGTCGCGGATGCGGCGTCGCGATCCTGAAGGCTGACGATCCACCATGCCCCGGCGGTATCCATGCGGGTCACCGCCCCGACATCAACGACACCCGCCTGCGGGACCGGGTCCGCGGCCCGGACAAGACGTGCCACCGCCTCGATCGTCAATGCGCCGGTCACGCAAATGCGGTCATCCGATAGGGTAAATGTGGCCATCGGCGGGGTTGCAGCCACCGGCGCATCGCCGGTCATCCGCCGGTCATTGGACCGTCATGACCGGGCAGGCCGCATGGCTGCTAAGCTTTTGTGACACGCTGCCCAGCAACAGGCCGCGCAACGGACCGAACCCGCGACGGCCCACCACGATCAGATCGGCGTGGGTGGCATTGGCATGCGCCAGAATCGCGTCGGCGGTCGCACCGCGCAGGATATGGGTCGTGACATCCGTCTGACCCGCCGTGGCGGCGATCTCTGTGGCTTCGGTCAGGGCCGCTTCGGCGCGGGCTTTTATGTCTGCCTCGTCCATGGGCATGAAAACGACTTCTGTTCCCACGGCGACGGCATCGCCATACACCTCTGGCACGTGCACGATCTGAAGTTTGGCGTGACAGCATTTTGCCAGACCGGCCGCAATCCGCAGCGCGGCAGCGGCATGGTCAGACCCGTCAAAACAGACCACGATTTGGTGAAACATGGTAAACTCCTGTTTTTGTCACGACCCATCATGCACGGTTTTGCAGTTGCGAATTTTGATCTGAATCAACTTGCGCAAGGATTCCGGGGAAATAGAACGATGAACCGGTTCCGCATCTAATTTCCAAGAAGGTCGCGCAGAACGGCGGGTAACAGATCGGGCAAATCCTCTGCGATCAGGCCGGGGCCAAACCGACTGGCCGCATCGCCGTGCATCCAGACAGCAGCGGCAGCCGCGCAAAAGGCCGGCATACCCTGCGCCAGCAGTCCCAGAATGATCCCGGCCAGCACGTCGCCTGACCCGGCGGTGGCCAGTGACGGCGGCGCGTTGCCATTGATGATCGCGCGTCCATCGGGGGCAGCAATGACCGTATCCGGACCTTTCAGCACGATGACGGCACCACTGCGGGCGGCGGCCCGGCGGGCGCGCAGCAGCTTGTCACCCGTGGCGTCGAACAGGCGGGCAAATTCACCGTCATGGGGGGTCAGTACGCAAGGGCCGTTGATCGCAGCGTCCAGCATGCCGGGATCATCCGAAAACACGGTCAGTGCATCCGCGTCCAGCACCACGGCCCCGCCGCTGCCCAGCATGGCGAGCGCCTTTGCCCGGGTATCGTCACCTGGACCGGCACCCGGCCCGATCAGATGGGCGGTGATCCGTGGGTCCGCCAGCACCTTTGCAAAACCTGCGGCATCGGCGACCGGGCAGACCATGATGCTGGTCAGGGCTGCGGCATAAACCGGCAGGGCCGGCGGTGTCACAGCCACGGTTGTCAGGCCAGCCCCCGCCCGGGCCGCGGCCCGCGCCGCCATCCGGGCCGCCCCGGTCATCGGGTAACCCCCCCAGACAAGCGCATGACCGCGCGTGTATTTGTGCCCGGCCTGTTGCGCCTGTGGCAATGCCTTGCGCCACAGGGCCGGGCTGTTTTCAAAGGTCTGCGGTGCGATGTCGTCCAGCACGGCAGGCGGTATGCCGATATCGGCCACCACCGTTTCACCGCACAGCATCCGCCCCGGCATCAGCATATGACCGGGTTTCTTGCGAAAGAAGGTGACGGTCAGGGCGGCTGCGACCGCGCCCAGATCCGCGCCCGTATCACCCATCACACCGCTGGGCACGTCGATTGCGACGATAGGGGCCTGTGTCGCCGCCGCTGTCAGGACAGCCTCTGTCTTGGCGTCCAGCGCCCGGTTCAGACCCGCGCCGAACAGCGCATCCACAACAAGGGTGGCACCGTCCAGCACAGCATTGGTGAAAGGCGAAACGGGGCCTGTCCACTGCGCCGCGTGGTGGGCGGAAGCCCCGATCAGATGGTCCCGCCCGCCGCACAGGGCCAGCCGCACGTCCCACCCCGCAGCCAGCAGATGCCGCGCCACGACAAAACCGTCGCCGCCATTGTCACCGGGCCCGCACAGCACCGCGACCCGTCCGGGTGTCCAACGCTGCAAGATCGCCCTCGCGACAGCAGCGCCAGCCTGTTCCATCAGCACCGCGGCCGGCGTGCCAGCGGCGATGGCCATGCCGTCAGCGGTGGCCATCTGTGCAACGCTCAGCACCGCGCAATCGCCCGTCATGGCCGCGTGACACCCGGCAGGCGTCGCAGCATCGGTGTGGTCTGGTCGTTGGTTGTGAAGTGATGGTGCAATCTGATGTCCGCCTTGCCCTGACAGCGGCAGCAGACGCCAGCACCCCCGCCATGTCAACGCAGTGGCCTGCACGTCTCTGGTGGGTCTGATCAAAAGATCGGACACATTCATTTTGGGAAGATGTGCAACTAAACCGAATTCAGCGCGTGCTTGACCCATTGTTGGTTAAAATGTTCAGAATGATCCTGTGTTTGAAAATGGTAAAATGGTGATCGACCGACGCACCGCGGTGCAGGGCCTGCTGATGTCTGTCCTGCCGGTGGCGGCACCGACATTAGGGTTCAGCCAGACATTGCCTGACGGCGGACATGCAGGCTGGGCCGCGTGGAAGGACCGCTTTCTGACCCCCGAAGGCCGCGTGGTTGATCAGCAGAATGACGATATCAGTCATTCCGAAGGGCAGGGATACGGGGCCCTTTTGGCGCAGGCCAACGGCGATCGGGCGGCCTTTGACCGGATCGAAAACTGGACCCGCGCCAATTTGCTGGTCCGGCAGGATCGACTGATGGCGTGGCGTTGGCGCCCGTCGTCGGGTGTGGTGGACGCGGATTGGTACACGGCCACCGATGGTGACCTGTTTCGTGCCTGGGCGCTGTTGCGGGCCGCGCGGGATTCAGGCTGGACCGGGGCCGGGTCCAATGTCCGCGACATTGCCCGCGATATCGCGGCCCTTTGTCTGCGGCCTGATCCGCGGGCGGCCAATGCCCCCCTCCTGACACCGGGGGCAGAGGCCCTGTCCACGCCAGAGCGGGTTCTGATCAATCCGTCCTATCTGATGCCGCGTGCGCTGCGCGAACTCGGGGCGGCTGCTGATCTGCCTGACCTGATTGCGGCGGCGGATCACGGGGAACAGGTGTTGTCGGAACTGGCAGCCCTTGGGTCAGTCCCGGACTGGATCGACGTGACCCTTGATGGATACGAGGTCGCGCCCGTCTATGGCCACAGATCGGGCTATGACGCGTTGCGTATCCCGCTGTTCTTGATCTGGTCGGACAATCCTGATCATCCAGCGGTCGCGCGGGCGGCAGACACCTTTGCCTTGGCCGATGCGGCGGATCATGTGGCTGTTGTGACAAGCTGGCAGAGTGGACTGGAGGCGCAAAGCAATCAGACCGGGTTTCGTGCCATTGCGGATATGGCCCATTGCAGAACAGACACCATTGCGCCGGATCAGGATATTTTGCAGGACTATTACCCTGCCACGCTGGAACAATTGGTGACGGTCGCAAAAAGAGAGTCGACCGGATGTCGCCAATAAAAGCAGCGATCAGCGATCACAGGCGGAATGGACACACTCGACCATTCCTCTTACCCTGTTAATGCGTGATCTTCGCCCACGATGCGGGCCTTTCGATAGTGTATTTACGATGATCGGAACAGTTTAGAATGAAGTTCTCACGCCTTTTGCTTGGCTCTTTGGCCATCATCGTCGCACTTTGGGTCATTATCGGAGAGCAGATATCCGGTGCCAGTGCCAATGCATTCATCAATGCCCGGTTGGTCACGATTCGCAGCGATGTCGCGGGCCGCATAGAAATGAGCCCCCGCGCCCTTGGTGC
>JBBREW010000181.1:0-6134 GCA_038225335.1 Rhodobacterales bacterium | reverse complement strand
CCGGGTGAAAGCGTGCTGTTGCTGGGGGCCAGCGGGTCCGGCAAATCGACCTTGCTGTCACTGGTGTGCGGCATCGTGGCCGCGGATGAAGGCTGTGTCCGGGTCGCGGGCACCGACCTGAAATCCCTGCGCACCGCCGCCCGTGACCGGTTCCGGGCCGAAGCCATCGGTATCATTTTCCAGCAGTTCAACCTGCTGCCCTATGCGCGGGTGGCGGATAACATCCTGCTGCCGCTGCGTTTTGCACCCGCACGCCGCGCCCGCACGGGTGCCACCGGTCTGGGGGCTGACGGCATGGCAGAGGCCGCGCGCCTGTGCGCGGCGCTGGGCCTGCCGGACGGCGTGCTGACGCAGACCGCTGCACGGCTCAGCGTTGGCCAGCAACAGCGTGTCGCGGTCGCCCGTGCGCTGATCGGCAAACCCGCGCTGATCGTGGCGGACGAGCCGACATCGGCGCTGGATGCGGCCACACAGGATGCCTTTCTGGCGCTGCTGTTCGATCAGACGCAGGCGGCGGGGTCATCCTTGTTGATGGTCAGTCACGATGCGCGGCTGGGCGGGCGTTTCGACCGGGTCGTCCAGATTGCCGATATCGTCCACACCACGCAGGCCGCCGCATGATCCTGCGTCTGGCCATCGGTTCGCTTATGGCGCGGGCGCTGACCGTGGCCATGACCGTGCTGGCCATCGCCCTGTCGGTTGCCCTGTTCCTTGGGGTGGAAAAGGTCAGGACGGGTGCGCGCGCCAGTTTCGCCGACACGATTTCCGGCACCGATCTGATCGTGGGGGCGCGGTCGGGGTCAGTGCAACTGTTGTTGTATGCCGTGTTCCGCATCGGCAACGCGACCAACAACGTGACATGGGACAGCTATCAGGACATCGCAACCCGCCCAGAGGTGGAATGGATCGTGCCGATTTCGCTGGGCGACAGTCACCGGCAATTCCGCGTCATGGGCACTACGCCCGCATTTTTCGACCGCTATCAATTCCGTGGTGGACAGCCGCTGCGCTTTGCCGACGGTGTCAGGCTGGATGACCTTTACGACGCGGTGATCGGGGCGGATGTGGCAAAGACGCTGAAATACCGCGTCGGCGATCCGATCGTGGTCGCCCACGGTGTCGCGTCCTTCACCGAACATGACGATCAGCCGTTCCGCGTGGCAGGGATACTGGACAAGACCGGAACCCCCGTGGACCGCACGGTGATCGTCGGATTGCCCGCGATCGAGGCGATCCACGTCGATTGGCAGGACGGCGCGCAGGTGCAGGGTCAGCAGGCCACATCCATCGACGCGATCCGCTCCATGGACCTGACGCCCAATGCGATCACCGCGGCCCTTGTCGGCGTCGAATCGCGGATGCAGATATTTGCCCTGCAACGCTGGATCAACACTTATGCGCAGGAACCCCTGCAGGCCGTACTGCCCGGTGTCGCGCTTCAAGAGCTGTGGCAGATCGTCGGTCTGGCGGAAACCGCGCTGATCGGCGTGTCAGCCATGGTCGTCGTCACGGCCCTGATCGGGATGATGGCGATGATCTTTTCCAGCCTGAATGAACGCCGCCGCGAAATGGCGATCTGGCGGGCGATGGGGGCAAGCCCCGCCACGATCCTTGGCCTGCTGGTATTGGAAGCATCGCTGATGGCGGCCTTGGGTGCGGTGCTGGGGGCTGTGCTGCTGTATCTGGGTCTGATCGTCGCCCAACCCATGGTGGATGCAGCCTTTGGTATCTGGCTGCCGGTGACATGGCCGACATCCAGAGAGGTGTGGGTTCTCGCAACTGTGATCGCTGCGGCCGCACTGGCAAGCCTTTTCCCGGCCTTGCGTGCCTACCGTTTGTCGCTGGCTGATGGTATGGTCGTTCGGATATGACACAGAATCTGATCCTGTCGCGCCGTCACGCCGCACTTTTGCTGGCCAGCGGATTGTTGTTGCCCCGCGCCGCGCAGGCGGCCCCGTTCCGGGAAATCACTTGGGACGACCTGATCCCGCCGGGTGTGCCTTATTCCGAAATCATCGCCAACGGAGAGATGGACGAGGTGAACGACACCTGGTCCCCCGTCTTTGACGAAAACGCGACAAAACTGAACGCGGCGCTGGATAATCAGGACATCAAGATGCCGGGGTATATCATCCCCTTCGACATCGGCGTTGATGGCATGACCAGTTTCATGCTGGTGCCCTATGTCGGGGCCTGCATCCATGTCCCGCCGCCACCGCCCAACCAGTTGGTGTTCGTCACAACCCGGACGCCCTGGCCCAGCGACAAGCTGTGGGACGCGATCTGGGTGTCTGGCCGTCTGCGCGCCCGCCTGCAATCCACCGAACTGGCAGAGGTCGGATACGAGATCACGGCAAGTCTGATCGAAACCTATGAATGGTGACCGCTGACCGCGCTATGCGGGCGGCACGCCGTCACTGCGGACCTGCCTGCGGTGCGGCGATTGTGTAACCTTGCGCCCGCAGGGTCCGGGCCAGCGTCGTGGCCATGAAAAGCGCGTCTGCGGTGTCGCCATGCAGGCAGACCGTGTCGATGCGGGTGGCTATCACCTTGCCGCTGACCGCCGTGATCGCCCCGTCGCGCAACATCCGCACCACCCGCGCTGCGGCTTCATCGGCGTCGTGGATCAGTGCATCGGGTCTGCTGCGATCGGTCAGCGTGCCATCGTCGTTATAGGTCCGGTCGGCAAACACCTCTGCTGACCAGACGGCGCCGGTGGCGCGGGCGGCCTGTTCCATGGCGGTGCAGGGCATCACGATCAGCCGCAGGTCCGGCTGCACGGCCAAGGCCGCGCGAAAACACACCTCTGCCAGATCCGCTGATTCCGACGCCATGTTGCCAAGGGCCCCGTGCAGTTTCACATGGCGCAACCGTGCCCCCTGCGCCTGTGCCATGCCTGCGGCGGCGGCGACCTGATATTGCACCATGTTTGCCATTTCGGTGGCAGACAGCCTGATGCGGCGGCGGCCAAAGCCTTGCAAATCGGCAAAGCCCGGGTGCGCCCCCAGGGCCACGCCCTGCGCCAAGGCCAGATCCATCGTGCGGGCCATCACATCGGGGTCGCCCGCGTGAAACCCGCAGGCGATATTGGCAGAGCTGATGATCGCCAGCAGGGCCGCGTCCTGACCCATCATCCAAGGGCCGAAACTTTCGCCCAGATCGGCGTTCAGGTCGATCAACGCTGCGGTGCCGTGCTGTGTCATGTGGCCGGGTCCCCGTCGGTGCCAGCGGTCGCGCCGCTGATCAGTTGATACGACAACAGATCGGTCATGTCTGCGGGGTCGCGCCGCAAGGGGGTGACCAAGGGCAACAAGCGGCGCAGGATCGCATCATCGCTTTCAAACAGATCATCTGCCTGCGCTGCCGTGATCCAGCGAAATTGCAGGACGGACCCGGGCTGGGCCTGTGCCGCACAGGCCAGATCGCCGGCAATCACGGTGCCGATCCGGGGATAGCCGCCGATGGTCTGACATTCCGCAAGCAGGACAAAGGGCGTGCCGTTGCCCGTGATCTGCACATCACCCGGACAGATGAAATCTGACACCGGATTGCGCTGCACCGGAACGAATCCTGCGCCATCATGATCCAGCGGAACACCCGTGCGGTTTGCGCGTAACCCGCGCCGGAACCGGGTCCGCGACAGGCGGTCCCGCGTCGCCGCATCGAACATATCCGTCTGCGGGCCGGGCATGATCCGCAAGGTGCCGCCGCCGCCGATCCGGCCTTCGGGCGCGGGCAGGCGGCGGCGTGGCACGCCCGGCTGCGCGTCGGGGCCAAGATCAAGGGTCTGACCCGTCAGCAATGGTTGTCCGATGCCTGCACCCAGATGCGCGGCGATACTGTCCAGCCAGCGCGGCCCCTGAATACCACCCGCCGGGGTCAGATAACCATAGGTGCCCGTCTGTGCCGCGCCGATGCGCAGCGTCTGGCCGGGGTGCAGCACATGACTTGCATGCCAGACCAGCGGCGCGCCGTCGATTTGCGCGGGCATGACAGCCCCGGTCAGCGCAAACCGCACCGGGACCGCATCGGGTGCCAGGTGGAACGTGCCGCCCACGCCCGCCATCTCGATTGTTTGCGGCAGGGTGAACCCGTGCGGCGCGCCGGGCCACAGCAGGGCTGCGGCGTCGATCAGGGCAAGGCGGTCCATCGCACCCCCCGCGGACAGGCCTGCACCCAGATGACCGGGCCTGCCGCCATCCTGCAAAGTCATCAGCGGACCCGCCTGCTGGACTATCAAACGCTGTGTCATGGCAGGGTCCGGCAGGTCGCACCGCCCAGCCCGTCGGTCGCGTCGTGGCGCAACCGGGTGATCGTGTCGGCGTCCGTCAGGCTGAACCTGATCCGGTCGCCCGTCGCCAAGGCAAAGGGGTCCGCGCGATCTGTGCGAAAGGGGGCAAAGGCGGTGGTGCCGATCCACGCCCAGCCGGTGGGCGATGGATTGGCGAACAAGACCAGCTGCCGCAGCGCCACGACCAGCGCCCCCGCCGGCACCTGTGGCGTCAGCTCTGTCTGCCGGGGCAGGTCCCATGCGGCAGGCAGGGTGCCGATATAGGGCTGACCGGGGGCAAACCCGATGGCCAAGACCGCAAGGTCGGCGGTCGTCATGTCGTGGACCGCCTGTGCCACGCTGCGCCCGGCCAGATGGGCGGCGTCGGTCAGTTGCGGCCCTGCATCGCCCCCCAGACTGACCGGGATTGTCCAGACGCGAGTAACGCCGGGCGTGGGGGCGGATGCCGGGTTTCGGGTCAGATCGCGCAGCCGGTCGGTCAGCGCGCTGCGGTTGGTGCGGGTTGGATCGAACCGCACCAGCACCGATGCAAGCGACGATGCCACCTCTGTCACGGCGGGCAGATCCCCCTGCCGGATTTGTGCGGCAAGCGCCAGCGCCGCATCCGCCTGCGGGCGCGTGCCGTCACCGCACCGCAGCAGGATACCATCCTGCCCCAGTGGCAGGATGGTGACGGTGCCCCCGGTCTTGGTCTGGATCATAGGTCGGTTCCGGTCAGGGCCATGCCAAATCTGTTCAAGTATCGCCGCCGTCATCAAGCGGCCAGTGTCGTTGCCCGGCCGCCGTTGCGGCAATTGACGCAAGGCCCGTGTGATGCAGGACCGATCCGCCCGGCAGGGCCCCCGCGTGACAGCGTCGGTCCATCCCCTGCGACCCTAGGCCCAAACCGCCGGATTGAAAACCATGCTGCACCAGCCGTCGGTGCGGCACCCGCCCTTGACCGTCGCCCGGCTTGCCCTCACCCGGTCTGGGGTGCGAAGACGACGCGCACCAGCAATCCCCGGCCTGACCGGGCATCCTCCAGATGCAGGCCCGCGCCAAAGACCGTGCAGATTTCAGCCGCGACCGACAGGCCCAGCCCCATGCCCGTCGTCTGCCCTTGCTGCACCAGCGACACAGGCAGGGTCAGCCCGCGCCGGGCCTGCACCAGCGATGCCCGCCGCTGGGGTGACAGGCCGGGTCCGTTGTCTTCCACCTCGATCACCGGTGCGGGGTGAAGGTCCAGCACGCGCACCGTGACGACGGCCCCGCGCCCCGCGTAACCGACCGCGTTCGACACAAGATTGCGCAGCAATTCGCCCAGCAGAACCGCGTCGGCGGTCGCGGTGACGGTGGCGGGCCCTTCAAAGCCAAGATCGATATCGTGATGCAATGCTGTGGGCACCAATTCGGCGGTCACATCCTTGGCGACGGCCACAAGGTCCACAGGGTGCAGCATGGCGGCCCCTGTGCTGGCATCCACCCGCGCCAGCACCAGCAGTTGTGCCAGCACCCGTTCCGCCCGTTCAAGGGCAACCTTGGCCTTTGTGCTGGCCGTGGCCGTGTCGGCCACGTCACCACTGCGGTCGATCAGCGCCAGTTGCGTGCGCACCACAGCCAGCGGTGTGCGCAGCTGGTGACTGGCATTGCCGGTGAAATTGCGCAGGCCGTCCAGTGCGGTTTCCAGCCGCGCCATGAAGGAATTGATCGCCATGACAAGGGGTTCCACCTCGTCGGGGGTGCGGGCCGTGACCGGACGCAGATCGCTGGGAGAGCGTTCCGCGATGACATCGCCCAGCCGCACAAGCGGGCGCAGCGCCACCGTGACGGCCACCCAGACCAGCCCCACGACGCCGATCACCAG
>JBBREW010000180.1:0-6137 GCA_038225335.1 Rhodobacterales bacterium | reverse complement strand
GCCAACTTTCTGGGCCTGCTGCCGATGTCGTTTGCCACGACCAGCCATATCGCCGTGACGGCCGTGCTGGGTTTCGGGGTGTTCTTCGGTGTCACCCTGCTGGGTTTCATCCTGAACGGGCCAAAGTTCCTGAAACTGTTCTGGATGTCAGAAGCGCCGCTGTTCCTGCGGCCCATCATCGCCGTGATCGAGCTGATTTCGTATTTCGTGCGGCCCGTCAGCCATTCCGTGCGTCTGGCAGGCAACATCACCGCCGGTCACGCCGTGATGAAAGTGTTCGCCGCATTCGCCGGGATCGCGATCGTCAGCCCGCTGTCGGTTGTCGCCATCACCGCCATCTATGGTCTGGAGGTCCTTGTGGCCGGTATTCAGGCCTATGTTTTCGCCATTCTGACCTGTGTGTATCTGAAGGATGCGCTGCACCCGGCCCACTGAGGGCCGCAGACCACAGGTCAATCCAAGAACCACCAACGCAATTCCATCGTAAGGAGAAAAGATTATGGAAGGCGATATCGCAAGCATGGGTCAATACCTTGGTGCCGGCCTCGCAGGCATCGGGACCGGTCTGGCAGCACTGGGTGTCGGCAACGTGGCCGGCAACTATCTGGCAGGCGCGCTGCGCAACCCCTCTGCCGCAGCTTCGCAGACCGCGACGCTGTTCATCGGCCTCGCGTTTGCAGAAGCTCTGGGGATCTTCTCGTTCCTCATCGCCCTGCTGCTGATGTTCGCAGCCTGATCGCTGCACGACATCCTTACGACTTTCCGATGCGGGTTCAGGCCCGCATCGGACGGTTGAAACCACAGGTAACCGGGGACCCAGATGGCTACTGAAACCATTGTCGCACAAGAATCGCCAAGCGGCATGCCGCAACTGGACTTCTCGACATTTCCGAACCAGATTTTCTGGCTTCTGATCGCGCTTGTCGTGATCTATCTGGTCCTGTCCCGGATCGCATTGCCCCGCATCAGCGGTGTTCTGGCGGAACGGTCCGGCACCATATCGAATGATCTTGCCGCAGCCGAAGATTACAAGCTGCGCGCCACCGAGGCAGAGGCGGTCTATGAAAAGGCCCTTGCCGATGCTCGTCAGGAATCCAGCCGGATCGCAGACGCGGCCCGCGCAGCGGCGCAGGCCGATCTGGACGCCGCCATGGCAGAGGCCGATGCCCGCATCGCAGCCCAGACCGCCGTGGCCGAAACCGCGATTGCCAAAATTCGCGCCAGTGCAACGGAAAACGTGGCGATCGTCGCGCGTGACGTGGCAGAGGCGCTGGTCGTGGCCATGGGCACCCAGCCCGACGCCGCCGCCATTGATGCTGCCGTCGCTGAACGGATGAAAGGGTAAACCATGCGTTATCTGTTGATCCCGCTGCTGACCGTCCTGGCCTCGCCCGCCATGGCCGCCACCGGGCCGTTCATCTCGCTGGGGAACACCAACTTCATCGTGTTGCTGGCGTTCCTGCTGTTCATCGGCATCCTGCTTTATTTCAAGGTGCCGACCAAGATTGCGGAAATGCTGGACGCGCGTGCCGACGGTATCCGCGCCGATCTGGACGAAGCCCGGTCCCTGCGTGAAGAAGCCTTGTCGCTGCTCGCCTCTTACGAGCGCAAGCAGAAGGAAATGCAGGAACAGGCCGACCGCATCGTCGCCAACGCCCGGACAGAGGCCGACCGTGCCGCGCAGGCATCAAAGGACGACATCGCCGCCTCTATTGCCCGTCGCCTTGCCGGAGCGGAAGAGCAGTTGGACAGCGGCCGCGCTGCGGCTGTGAAAGACGTGCAGAACCGTGCCGTGACGGTGGCCGTGGCCGCCGCCAAGGATGTGATCGCCCGTCAGATGGACGCCGCCCGTGCGGACGCGCTGATCGACGAATCCATCGCAACGGTCAAGGCAAAGATGCACTGAACCGACCACACCGATCACCGCAAAAACCCCGGACGCATCCTGCGGACCGGGGTTTTTTTCATGCCTGACGCTGGCGTGCCATATCCAGCCGTTTCTGGGCAAAAACCTCGTTCTGGTCGGCGGCCTGCTGATCCTTCAGCGCCGCTTCTACATAATCCAGATGGGCCTGCACCGCTGCGCGCGCACCGGCGGCGTCGCGGGCCTGTATCGCCACATTGATGCGACGGTGCTGATCCAGCAGGTCGGTGCGGGTGACCCTTTGCCGGAACATGACGGCCCGGTTATAGAACACGCCTTGCCGCAGCAGATCATACATCGACCGCATCATATGCAGCAGGATGATGTTGTGGCTCGCCTCGACGATGGCCAGATGGAAATCCGCGTCCAACTGCGCCTCTGCGGCGGGGTCGGATTTGCGGTGCGCGGTTTCCATGCGCTGGAACACGGTGTCGATCACGGACAGATCGGTCTGGGTCCCATAGGTTGTCGCCCGGTCTGCGGCCAGACCTTCCATGTCGCGCCGAAAGCTGATGGTGTCGAACAGCGCAACCGGGTGGCTGGCGAACAACGCGACCAAGGCAGGGGAGAACGCGCTGCCCAGCACATCAGCCACAAACACACCGGCCCCGGCGCGGGCGGTCAGCAATCCACGGTTTTGCAGATCGGCCAGCGCCTCTCTCAACGAGGGGCGCGACACCTCCATCCGCTCGCTCAACTCGCGTTCGGGGGGCAGGCGTTCACCCGGCCGCAGGATACCGCGCAGGATCAGATCCTCGACCTGACGGGCAACGCCCACGGCCAGTTTGTCTTGTCTGACGGGTTCGAACGGCATCCTTGCCCCCTGCTGGCGCGCGCGCACAGCATAGTGGACAATGCCGCTGGCGCAACGCATGAAAAAGGGGCCGCCCGCTTGGGCGACCCCTGATTCCGCGCTGATCCTGCGATCAGTTCGGTGTGATGACGATATCGACGCGGCGGTTCTGCTGACGGCCTTCTGCGGTCAGGTTGGTCGCGATCGGCTGATCCTCGCCCCGGCCGATGGACCGGATACGGGCAGAGGACACGCCGTTGTTGGCCAGAACTGCGGCCACAGCCTGCGCACGGCGCGTGGACAGATCGGCGTTGAAGGCAGCGGCACCCACGTCATCGGTGTGACCGATCACGTTCACGGTGGAATTGGGATACTGCTGCAGCGAACTTGCCAGTGTTGCAAGGTTGCCCTGAGCCGCCGCCGACACACTGGTCGAGTTGGTGGCGAACAGAATGTCCTGCGGCAAGGTCACGGTCAGGTTCTGACCGTTGTTGACGACAGCGACGTTGCCACCCAGCTGGTTGCGCAGTTCCTGTTCCTGACGGTCCAGCGCGCTGCCCACGGTGGCACCGGTCGCGGCACCCAGGGATGCACCGATCAGGCCATTGCGGATGCGTTCGCTGCGGTTGTCACCTGTGGCGGCACCGGCAAGTGCGCCAAGGCCGGCACCAACGGCGGCACCTTGGCCCGCCATGCGGTTGTCATTGGGGCCACCAGTGCCGGCGCAGGCGGTGGTCAGGGCCAGTGCGGCGGTGGCAAGGGTCATGTTCATACGTGACAGGGTGATCATGTGATTCTCTCTTTTTGTGGGGTCCGGGCATGGGCCGGGACGTCGATGGAGGGTATATGGCGCATTATGCGGTGCTATCCAATAACGCGTGATTGTCAGGTGATGTTCCCTGTCCGCTCGCTTTTTCGTGATTGATCGCGTGCGCTCTCCCATGCCAGCAGGGTGCGCTTTACCGGTAACCCCCAGTGATACCCGCCCAGCGCGCCTGACAGGCGCAGGGCCCGGTGGCAGGGGATCAGCAGGCTGACAGGGTTGCGCCCCACCGCCGTGCCCACCGCGCGCACGGCCTTGTCGCTGCCGACGGCCTGCGCGATGGCAGAATAGGTTGTCACATGGCCCGACGGGATGCGCATCAGGGCCTCCCAGACCTTGATCTGGAACGGTGTGCCCATCATGTGCAGCCGCGTCTGCCCGACCCCTGCCAATGCGGCGATTGTCCAGTCGTGCAGATAGGCCCTGTCTTCAACGAAATCCGCATCTGGCCACCGGCCGCTCAGGTCTGCCATGGCGATCTCGGGTCCTGTCTCTGCGGCAAAGGCAAGACCGCACAACCCGCGATCCGTGGCCATGGCAAGAACCGCGCCAAACGGGCTGTCGAACCAACCCCAGCGGATGGTCACTCCCGCGCCCCTGCGGGCAAAATCGCCGGGGGTCATCGCCTCCCAGCGCACAAACAGATCGTGCAGGCGGCTTGTGCCCGACAGGCCCGTGGCGGTGGCCGCGTCCAGCACCGTCATGCGGTCCCGCAGCATCCGGCGCGCGTGATCCAGCGTCAGATATTGCTGATAGCGTTTCGGGGAAACCCCGACCCAAGCCGTAAAGACCCGCTGAACGTGGGATTCGCTCATGCCCAGCGCGTCTGCCAGACCCGCAAGCGACAGCGGTGCCCCGCCGTTTGCATCGATCATCTCAATGGCGCGGGCCATGACCGCGTAATGATAGGGTGGGTGTTCCATGGGACCGTTCTAGGTGAATCGGCGCAGGCCGGCGACCCGGAACTTGCACAAGGCGGCTGGATCAGGGCAGATGACGGTATGACACCTCAGCTTGACTACGCAACGATCAGAGAGATATTTACCCGCTTTCAGGCCGTGGACCCCGCCCCGAAAGGCGAGTTGGACCATACGAACGCCTATACCCTTGTCGTGGCAGTGGCCCTGTCGGCGCAGGCGACGGACAAGGGCGTGAACAAGGCGACGCGCGACCTGTTTGCGCTGGCCGATACGCCGCAAAAGATGCTGGATCTGGGGTTGGATGGTGTGACCGACCATATCCGCACCATCGGCCTGTTCCGCCAGAAGGCAAAGAACGTGATCAAGCTCAGCCAGATCCTTGTCGATACCTATGGAGGAGAGGTCCCCAGTTCACGCGCCGCCCTGCAATCCTTGCCGGGGGTGGGGCGCAAGACCGCGAATGTGGTGCTGAACATGTGGTGGCAGCATCCGGCGCAGGCTGTGGACACGCATATCTTTCGTGTGGGCAACCGCACCGGGATCGCGCCGGGCAAGGACGTGGACGCGGTCGAACGCCGGATCGAGGATCATGTGCCCGCCGATTTTCAGCACCACGCCCACCACTGGCTGATCCTGCATGGCCGCTATACCTGCATTGCCCGCAAGCCGAAATGCGCGACCTGTCTGATCCGTGACCTGTGCGCCTACGCTGACAAGACGCTCTAGACGGCCTGCAACCACAGCGCATCCAGCGCGTCGATGGCGCGTGGATCGAACCGGGCCTCCTGCTTCCAGTATTTGCCGCTGGGGACGTGGTAATCCAGACGGTCCTCTTCGGCCAAGGCGGCGCGGGCGGCCGCGGCATTGAACGGCGCCGGGGCATCCGGCAGCGTGCCCGGTGTGGCGCGCGGAAAGACAAGGCGGCTGTCGGCGGTAGACAGGTTCACGCAGGCGCACCCCGCCTGTGCGGCAAGGACCTGCAGCCGCGCGGATTTGGCAGGCAAGGACCGCAGGGTCACGTCCGGGCGCAACGGGTCCGCGGTGCCGGTGCCATAGAAATGGGTCGGTCCCTGGGTTGGATAAACCATGTCGCAGCCCAGAAACGCCATCACCTTTGGCTGAAGGGCCCCCAGTGCCCAGTAACCTGCGGTAAAGGCCATCGTGCCACCGGCATAGACAAAGCCACCGAACCGGTTCTGCATAGGCACATAGGCCGCCGCCGTCACGACCGCCTGACCCGGCCCGATGCAGGCCGGCATCCGGTCGGCAGGGAAATCCGACGGATGAATCAGATCGGTCCAGTCCGGCCGCACCCGCCAGGCATTGTTGATCGCAACAATCCTGTCAAACGGGGCGCGGGGCCACGGGGCGCAGGCCATGACAGAGGCACCAGACCCCATGATAAGCACAGTCGTCATTATATACTCGCCAAAAGGTTCATCGGTTGTGCGGTGAACCAGCAGTGATGCGCGGTCCGGCCCATTGCAAGGGCAGGAGCCTCCGGCGGACATATTTTCATTCGGATGAAAACCAAAAGGGGGGTGCGCTGTTCCGGCCTGGTCACCCGGTGCCGGTCCCGGAACAGCGGCTTTCATCGTCAACGGTCATCGGCATGTCTGCCTGTACCGTGCCCCTGTCATGCCACAGGGACATCAAGGATGGGTTAACCGCAATTCA
>JBBREW010000179.1:0-6140 GCA_038225335.1 Rhodobacterales bacterium | reverse complement strand
CAGCCGGGCAAAGGCACGAGGGGTCACGGTCGGGGGCAGGGTCAGCATGTTGCACCTATCGGTTGCGGGTTGCATCAAATATAGGAAGCAAAGGCAGGACTAACAAGCAGGCAGACGATGGCAGCCCCCTATGCGACAGATCCCGCGCAGGCGCGTGGTAGGCTTTACCCCGAAGAGGAAAGCCATTTTCGGTCCCCGTTCCAGCGGGATCGAGACCGCATCATCCACGCCAGCGCATTCCGGCGGCTGAAACACAAGACGCAGGTCTTTATCGAACATGAAGGCGATTATTTTCGCACCCGCCTGACCCATAGCATCGAAGTGGCGCAGGTCGCCCGCACGGTCGCTGCGGCCCTTGATCTGAACGTAGAGCTGACAGAGGCGGTGGCGCTGGCCCATGATCTGGGCCACACCCCCTTTGGTCATACCGGAGAAGAGGCGCTGGATCGCCTGATGCAGCCTTATGGCGGGTTCGACCACAACGCGCAGGCGTTGCGGATCGTGACCGATCTGGAACGCCATTACGCCGAATGGGACGGTCTGAACCTGACATGGGAAACGCTGGAAGGCATCGCCAAACACAATGGTCCGGTGCCGTCGCCCCATCCCTGGGCGCTGACCGCCTATAACGCGCGCCACGATCTGGAACTGGGCACCCATGCCAGTGCAGAAGCGCAGGTCGCAGCACTGTCTGACGATATTGCCTATAACAACCACGACCTGCACGACGGTCTGCGGGCGGAATTGTTCAGCACCGACGAATTGGCCGCCCTGCCGGTGCTGCGCGACTGCTTTGCCCGCGTCGATGCCAGATACCCCGGTCTGAATTACTACCGCCGCCGCCACGAGGCCCTGCGCCGCTTTTTCGGGGTGCTGGTCGAGGATGTCATCGACGTCAGCCGGCGCAATCTGGCGGACTTCAACCCGCAAAGCGTGGCTGACATCCGTCACGCCGGGCGCATGATGATCCAGTTCACGCCCGCCCTGTGGTCCGACCTGAAGGTGATCCGTCAATTCCTGTTCGAACGCATGTACCGCGCCCCCGCCGTGGTGGACATGCGGATCGCGGTCACGACGATGATTGATGAATTGTTTCCGTTCTATCTGCACAATCCCGTAGAGCTGCCAAAGCAGTGGCGCAAGGAAGTGGCCGAGGCGGCCGATGATCTGACCCTTGCCCGGATCGTCGCCGATTACATCGCCGGCATGACTGACCGCTTTGCCATTCAGGAACACACGCGGCTGATCGGCGGCACCGCCGTGCCACCGGGCGTCACGGCGGGGCATTGATGGGATGACCCTGCGGGGCGGACCGCCGTTGACCCCGGCGGTGGCGGTGATATGACCGCTGCACCCCTTTTTGTCCTGAAAGCAGCCCCATGAACATCTTTGCCGATATCCGCCTTCTCGTGATCGACACGCTGGCTGGCATGGTGCGCGACGGATTGCTGCCGGACGGCCTTGTCATGGATGCGGTCAGTGTGGAACCGCCCCGCGACGCGGGCCACGGCGATATGGCGACCAATGCGGCGATGGTGCTGGCAAAGCCTGCCGATCTGAAACCGCGCGACATTGCCGATGCGCTGGCGTCCCGGTTGGCCGACGATCCCCGGATCGCCGGTGCCGATGTGGCCGGTCCGGGGTTCCTGAACCTGCGGTTGACCGACGTGGTCTGGCAGGGGTTGGTGCTGTCTGTGCTGACCGAACCCGGATTCGGGCGCAGCACATTGGGTGCCAACCAGCGGATGCTGGTCGAATACGTCAGCGCCAACCCCACCGGGCCGCTGCACGTGGGTCACACGCGGGGTGCGGTCTTTGGCGACGCGCTGGCCAGTCTGCTGGATTACGCGGGCTATGACGTGACCCGGGAATACTACATCAACGACGGCGGCGCGCAGGTCGATGTCCTCGCCCGGTCGGTCTATCTGCGCTACCTCGAGGCGCATGATCTGTCCGTCGACTGGCCCGAAGGCACCTATCCCGGCGATTATCTGATCGACGTGGGCGAGGCGCTGAAGGCAAAGGTCGGCGATATCTGGCTGGATCAGCCAGAGGATGTCTGGCTGGACGCGGTGCGTCTGTTCGCAACAGAGGCGATGATGGACCTGATCCGGTCCGATCTGGCCAAGCTGAACATTACCATGGACAATTTCTATTCAGAGAAATCGCTGTACGGTACGGGCAAAATCGAAAAGGCGATTGCGCGTCTGGATGCGGCCGGGCTGATCTATCGCGGCACGCTGGAACCTCCCAAAGGCAAGATGCCCGACGACTGGGAACCGCGCGAACAGACCCTGTTCAAATCCACCGCCCACGGCGATGACGTGGACCGACCGGTGCAGAAATCCGACGGGGCATGGACCTATTTCGCGCCCGACATCGCCTATCACTACGACAAGATCGAACGCGGCTATGATGCGCTGATCGACGTCTTTGGCGCGGATCACGGCGGCTATGTCAAACGGATGAAGGCAGCCGTCAGTGCGCTGTCGAACGGGGCTGTGCCGCTGGATGTGAAACTGACGCAGTTGGTGAAACTGTTCCAGAACGGCGAACCTTTCAAGATGTCCAAGCGGGCAGGCACCTTTATCACCCTGTCCGACGTGGTCGATCAGGTCGGCCCGGACGTCACGCGGTTCCACATGCTGACCCGCAAGAACGACGCGCCGCTGGATTTCGATTTCGCCAAGGTCACCGAACAGTCCAAGGACAACCCGGTGTTTTATGTGCAATACGCCCATGCGCGGGTGAATTCTGTCCTGCGCCGCGCGGCAGAGGCCGGGATCGCCGTCGATGACGCAACGCTGGCGGGGGCTGACCTTGCGCGGTTGAACCATACGGCGGAAATCGCCGTGGCCCGCAAGGTGGCCGAATGGCCGCGCCTGATCGAAGTCGCCGCCCGCAGCCACGAGCCGCACCGCGTTGCGTTTTACCTGTATGATCTGGCTTCTGATCTGCACGGGTTGTGGAACCGGGGCAACGAGGACACCAGCCTGCGGTTCATTCAGGATGGCGACAATGCCACATCGCAGGCCAAGATTGCCCTGATCCGGTCCGTGCAGGTTGTGATCGCGGCAGGCTTGGGTATTCTTGGGGTCACGCCCGCCGACGAAATGCGCTAGCATCCCTTTGGGCGACAAGAACAAGGCGGGCCGTCAGAGCACGCGGACAAGAGGCAGTAATGGCAGTATATGACGCGGTGAACCCACCCGGCCGTCTTGCAGATGTTGCAGGACGCTATACCCAATTCGCAGGGGCGGCTGTCAGCCTGTCCTTGATGATCGGTGTTGCCGTCTGGGGCACCAAGACGATCCTGCGCGATGTCAGCGGCGTGCCAGTCGTGCGCGCCATGCAGGGCGAAATGCGCGTGGCCCCCGCGGATCCGGGTGGTGAAGTCGCCAATCACAACGGCCTTGCAGTCAATGCCGTGGCGGCCGTGGGTGTGGCCGCCGCCCCCGAAGACACGCTGACGCTGGCCCCGCGCACCTTTGATCTGGCGGCAGAGGATCTGGACACGGCCCCGCTGACCGACATGGTCACCGCCGATCCGGCAGCCCCCGCGGACGTGGCCACCGGGACCGACGCGGCCCCCATGACAGCACCGACCGGCCCGATGAACGCCGACGACATTCTGGCACTGGCGGATCAGATTTCTGCCGGGGTCAGCCCGATAACGGCACTGGATGACAGCGACGCTGATCCGCTGGCCGACGACGAGGCCATCATCACCTTCGACAATATCGACGCCGCCGACCCGATCGCCGCCGCCCTGGCAGAGGCGATGGCCTCTGACATTGAAGCACCCGCAGCGACCGCCACCGATACCACCGCAGGGTTGCGCCGCGTGATGCGGCCCGTGGCGCGCCGCGCGGACGTCATTCCTGCCGTGGCGACCGCCGCTGATCTGGTGCCCGCCGCGGTCACCGTCGCCGCCGTGACCGATCCGGGGGCGGGTGCTGCGGCCCCCGTCCTGCCATCCGCGGCGGTTCTGACGGACGAATTGCCGGTGGGCACAAAGTTGGTGCAACTGGGTGCCTTTCCGACCCCGGAAGAGGCCGCAACCGCCTGGACCACGCTATCGGGGCGTTTCGGTGCGGTCATGAACAACAAGGCGCAGGTGATTCAGCAAGCCTCCTCTGGTGGGGCGACATTCTATCGCCTGCGGGCCAGCGGGTTTGACACGCTGGACGACACAAAGCAGTTTTGCGAAACGCTGGACGCGGGCCGGGCGGCCTGTATCCCTGTCGTTGTCCGTTAACGCCAGCATCTTTGGCGTGGCGGGTCTGCGCCTGTCACCCGAAGAGGTCGCATTTTTCCGCGACGCGAACCCTTGGGGGTTCATCCTGTTTGCGCGGAACGTGGACGACCCGGCGCAACTGCGCGGTCTGACAGCGGCGTTGCGCGACACCATGGGCCGCGACGTGCCGATCCTGATCGATCAGGAAGGCGGCCGGGTGCAGCGGATGCGTGCCCCCCATTGGCGTGAATACCTGCCGGTGCTGGACCAGATGCAGCGGGCTGCCGATCCGTTGCGCGCGCACTGGTTGCGCAACCGGCTGATCGCGGCGGACCTTCACGCGGTCGGCATCGACGTGAATTGCGCCCCACTGGCCGATCTGGTCGAACCGCAAACCCATCCCGTGCTGCACAATCGTCTGTCGGGCGACAGCGTGGCCTTTGTGACCGACGCCGCGCGCACCTGTGCGGCGGCGCATCTGGCGGGCGGGGTGCTGCCGGTCCTGAAACATCTGCCGGGCTATGGCCGTGCTGCGGTGGATAGCCATCACAGCCTGCCGCAGGTCGATGTGCCGGTCGCGGATATGCTGGCCCGCGACTTTGCTCCTTTTGCAGCCCTGACGGAAATCCGCATGGGCATGACAGCGCATATCGTGTTTTCCGCCATTGATCCCACGGCACCCGCAACCACATCGCCCGTGATGATGCAGGTGATCCGCGACCGGATCGGGTTCGGCGGTCTGATCATGACAGACGATATTGGCATGGACGCCTTGTCCGGCACCCCCGCAGTCCGCGCCGCAGCGGCGATCAACGCTGGTTGTGACATCGTCCTGCATTGCAACGGCAGCCTGACCGACATGCAGGCCGTGGCGGCGGCGGCGGGGCCGATGACTGCGCAGGCCACTGCACGCGGCGATCACGCGCTGGCAGAACGCGCGGCACCCCAGCCGTTCGATGCAACGGCGGCCCTTGCGGAACTTGCTGCGGATTTGGCATAATCCGCCGCGATGGCACAGGACAACAGCGACCCGTTCACATCCGCGCCGACCCCCGTCGCCGACCGCATCGCGGCCGAGGCGCTGATTGTCGACGTCGGTGCCTTTGAAGGGCCGCTCGATCTTCTGTTGTCCTTGTCGCGCACGCAAAAGGTCGATCTGCGACAGATTTCGATCCTTGATCTGGCGCGGCAATATCTGGCATTTGTGGCGCAGGCCAAGGTGTTGCGGCTTGAACTTGCGGCTGATTATCTGGTCATGGCGGCGTGGCTGGCATTTTTAAAATCGCGCCTGCTGCTGCCACCGGACCCCGCCGACGAAGGGCCCAGCGGCGAGGATCTGGCCGCACATCTGGCGTTCCAGCTTGAACGGCTGGAGGCGATGCGCGACGTGGCGGCCCGGCTGATGGCGCGCACGCAACTGGGGCGCGACATCTTTGCCCGGGGCATCACGCAGGATGTGACCCGCGTGCGGCGTGTGACCTATACCGCGACGTTGCTGGACCTGATGCAGGGGTATGCCCGCATCCGCACCCGTGACGATTTCAGACCCTTCATGCTGGACCGGGACAATCTGATGACCATGGAACAGGCGCTCGACCGGATGCGACACCAGATCGGATTTGCCGGGGACTGGACCGACATCGCATCATACCTGCCCGCCGACTGGCAGGCCGATCCGGTGCGCCGGCGGACAGCCACCGCAGCCACCTTTGCCGCGACGCTGGAACTGGTCAAGGAAGGCCGCATCGACGTCCGTCAGGGTGATACCTTTGCCCCGATCCATGTCCGCAAACGGGACCCGCGCGATGTCTGAGCCTCGCGACAGCCTGTTCGAGGCGCCGCCTATGGTGGCACAGGAACGCATGGTAGAAGCGATCCTGTTTGCCACGGCGGACCCGATGAC
>JBBREW010000178.1:0-6189 GCA_038225335.1 Rhodobacterales bacterium | reverse complement strand
GCTGGGCGAATTCGGCGATATGCCGGTCATCTTCATCACGGCGTTCCCGGAACGCCTGCTGACAGGCGACAAGCCGGAACCCGCCTTTCTGATCGCCAAACCCTATACCGAAGATCAGGTGCGGTCGGCGGTGGCGCAGGCGATGTTCTTTTCGTCAACGGAAACCCTGAACGTGTGATGCGCAGGGGATGGCGGCAGGTGTTCTACCTGCCGCCATCAGCGCGATCCGGTCGGGACCGTCTGTTCTTGCTGCATCAGAATGCGGCTGACGGCGGCCTGCACGCTGTCGTTGGTGAACGGTGTCCCGATCACAAGATCAACATCCTCCTCTGCCGCGCCCGGCACCGGGTGCTGACCGATCTGCACGATGGTCGCACCGCTGGCGCGCGCATCTGACACATATCCGTCAACCAGCCCTGCGGCGACAAAGGCGGCCGTAGCCCCTTTGAGCGATTGCACGATTGTGTCGGGGGCTGCTGCGCCCACGATTTCCACAGCGGCCGCAGCCCCGGCTGTTGCGCTGATAATCTCTGCCAGATCGGCAGCAACAAAGGTATCTTTGACGAAGATCAGGAATTTCATGGCCCATCGGATTTTATAAAACAGGCGCTATTGTTGGAACACTTGCAGATGGGCTGCATTAAACTGTGACAATCGCAAAGGTAAAAAAATAACATGGCGACCAAGTGCGAAAACTGCCCTTTGCGACGCCAGCCTTTGTTCACGCCGATGTCGGATATGGATGTCAGGGCGATGCAGCGGTTCAAGGTCGGAGAGTTGATCATTGACGCAGGCACCCCCGTCCTGATCGAAGGATCGAACTCCCCCCAGCTTTACACCGCCCTGCGCGGCATGGGGCTGCGCTACAAACTGACCATGGATGGTCAGCGTCAGGTCGTGAATTTCGTCTTCCCCGGTGATTTCATCGGGTTGCAGGCCGCCGTCATGGGCGAAATGTCCCATTCCGTGCAGGCATCATCCAGAATGACCTTGTGTGTTTTCAACCGGTCAGAGCTGTGGAATTTTTTCAAGACGCATGCGGAACGCGCGTTCGACATCACTTGGCTGGCTGCCGTCGAAGAACATTTTCTGGGCGAGGCGCTGACATCCATGGGGCAGCGATCCGCACTGGAGGCATTGTCCTGGGCCTTGTTGCGGATGTTCCTGCGCGCTGAACAGATCGGTCTGGTGCAAAACCGGTGCATGGCCTTGCCATACCGCCAACAGGATCTGGCAGATGCGCTGGGTCTGTCCTTGGTCCACACGAACAAGACCCTGTCAAAACTGCGAGAGATGCAATTGGCCGACTGGTCTGACGGGCGGTTGGTCATCAACGACAAGGAAAGACTGGCAAAGATTGCCAAGATCGAGCTGGAAAAGGCCCCGGTCCGGCCGTTGCTGTAATCAGCCTTCTGTCAGATAGGTCAGCAATGCCGCCTCTCCCTTGCGCAGACCTGCGGGACCGGTCTGTGACGCCAGCCTGTCGATCAAGGCGGCCCTGTCGTCGTTGTCGATCTCTGCCAGTGCGATGACGGCCGGGTGAATATAGCTGTTGCGCGCCACGGTGGGGGTGTTGTCCAGACGGCTGGCTGCGGCATCACTCATGGCTTTGATGGTCAGACGTTCGGCGCTGAGTGCGGTACAGAATGCGGCGTGGGTGCCGTTCCATGTCCGGATCGTTTTTGCGGTGACATCCGGGCCGCAAAGCTTGTGCAGGATGGTGTTGATGTGTTCCGACCGGATCGCATGGCTGTCGCCGTCCGCGTCCAGCCATGTCACGATTTCCGCACCCGGCAAATCCTGACTGGCATGCAGCACCTCTGCCAGACGCGGGGCGTGAAAATCCTTTTCGATCTGTACACCACCCTTGCCAGTATACCGCAGGCTGATGCTGGCACCCGTGATACGCGCATGGTCGGACAGCAGGGTGGTCGCGCCATAGCTGCCGTTATCAGCCGCATAGACCGCATTGCCGACGCGCAGGGATGCCCGGTCGATCAGCGCCAGCGTTGCGGCAAGGGCCGTGTCGAAATCGCCTGCCTCGCCGCGCAGGTGGCTTTCGATCCAGCGCCGCAAACGGGGCAGCGTTTCTGCAAATCCCGCCAGTGTGTCGAATTTCCGGTTGGCGTGATGCAGGGTCCAGTCGGCGTGATAGCGATACTGTTTGCGCGCCCGGTCATCAAAACCGGTGGCCTGCAAATGTCCTTTCAGCATCGGTGAAATCCACACATCGGTATAGGCTGGCGGCACGGCAAGGGCTGCAAGGCGCGCGCGTTCGGCCTTGTCCTCGATCCGGGTGCCGTCCGCTGCCGTATAGGAAAATCCCCGCCCCGCCCGCCGCCTGCGGATGCCCGGTTCACTGTCGGGATAGTACACAAGGTCGCAACCCTTGGGGATGTCGGCAAAGGCCATGTTACCCGGCCTTCAGTTCAGTGATGGATTTCAGCACCTCGTCGCCATCGTCCTGTTTGATCCGAAAGGCGGGTTCGTCCTTTGATGCCTTGCGGGTCACGTCGGTGCCTTTGATCGTCAGGGTCGTCTTGCGGGTATATCGCTTGACGACCTTGCCTTTGGCCGTGGCGTCACCCCAGGTCCATGTCACTGTATCGCCTGTTGAAAAATCCCGCATCGGTCCACCCTCCATCATGCTGGCAAACCCGCATCTGGGTCATCCGGTTCCGCAGGACACCGCGATGTGCGCGACGCATGAAAGGTTGCAAAGGGGTGATGGGGTGGCTGGCCGGTCGACGCGCCGGGGAAACGCGGACCTGCCAGCCTGATCAGGCACGGGGACAGGCGCCTTGATGCTGCGTTAACACGCATCCCGCCATTTGGTTCCCATGATTTTGCGCCGCCTGACGTGTCCGTGATCTGCGGCAGTGCCCTTACACCGTCAATGCGTGTTCGGGCGTGATTGCTGCGATCCCCAGTGCCGCGCCGACGGCGGCATAGGTGATCTGTCCGGCATGGACGTTCAGTCCCGCCAGCAGGTGGGGGTCATCGCCACAGGCCTGACGCCACCCCTTGTCCGCCAGCGCCAGCATGAAGGGCATGGTGGCGTTACCCAGCGCGATGGTGCTGGTCCGGGCAACTGCACCGGGCATGTTGGCCACGCAGTAATGCATAATGCCGTCCACGTCATAAACCGGGTCATCATGGGTCGTGGCGCGCGATGTCTCGAAACAGCCGCCCTGATCAATGGCCACATCCACAAGCGCCGCCCCCGGTTTCAGGTCGGACAGCTGTGCACGGCTGATCAGTTTCGGCGCGGCGGCGCCCGGCACCAGCACGGCCCCGATGATCATATCGGCCTGTCGTGCAAGGTCGAGCGTATCCCCCGCGCTTGCAAACCGCGTGCGGAACACCCCGCCATAGACATCATCCAGATACCGCAACCGCGCGAGAGACCGGTCCAGAACAGTCACATCCGCGCCCATACCCGCAGCGATACGCGCCGCATGGGTGCCGACAACACCGCCGCCGATCACCACGACCTGTGCCGGTGCCACGCCCGGCACGCCCCCCATCAGCACACCGCGCCCGCCATTTGCCTTTTGCAATGTCCAGGCGCCGACCTGCGGGGCAAGCCGCCCGGCCACTTCGGACATGGGGGCAAGCAACGGCAGGCCCCCCGTGCGGTCGGTGACGGTTTCATAGGCGATGCAGGTGGCACCCGAGGCCATCAGGTCGCGGGTCTGATCGGGGTCAGGCGCAAGGTGCAGATAGGTGAACAGGATCTGACCTTCGCGCAGCATCGCACGTTCGACGGCCTGCGGTTCCTTGACCTTCACGATCATGTCGGCTGCGGCAAAGACATCGGACGCTGCATCGACGATTTCGGCACCTGCGGCAAGATAGGCGTCATCGGCAAAACCGGCACCGATCCCGCATCCGGCCTGCACCGTGACGCGGTGGCCGTGGGCCAAGGCCTCCATCACGGCATGGGGTGTCAGGCCGACGCGGTATTCCTGTGGTTTGATTTCCGTGGGGCAGCCGATGTGCATCGCTTGTTCCTGTGTCAGCAAAAGGGGGGCATGTGGATGACAGCAGTATTCCCCGGACGGCACGGGATTACCGGACGAAAATCATGGTCAATCCGCCGGGTTTTCGAATAAACTGAACAAAATTAGGATACTCACGCAAGAAAGCCGCAAAATGACTGCCATCGACGCCACGGATTCGCGGATTCTGGATATTCTGCAACGACAGGGACGAATCTCTAACGCTGATCTGGCGGACCGGGTCAGCCTGTCTGCATCGGCCTGCCACCGCCGGGTGCAGCGGTTGGAGGAGGCAGGTATCATCCGCGCCTATGTGGCCTTGCTTGACCCGCGCAAGGTGGGTCGCCCGACCACAGTATTCGTGGAAATCACCCTGTCCGGTCAGGCGGACGAGGTTCTGGATGCCTTTGAAAAAGCCGTGGCCCGCGTGCCCGACGTGCTGGAATGTCATCTGATGGCAGGCAGCGCGGATTATCTGCTCAAGGTGGTGGCCAACGATACGGATGATTTCGCCCGTATCCATCGCAGGTTTCTGGCCACCTTGCCGGGGGTGGCGCAGATGCAGTCGTCCTTTGCGCTGCGGACAGTGCGCCATACCACCGCCTTGCCTGTCTGACCCGCCAAGGACTGCCGCAGGCCGATCTGAGGTCCGCCGCGTCGGTTGCCGGGTACGTCATGCGGCCACAGGCAGTGGGATACGCGGTAGTGTGTGCAACCCTTTCAGCATGGGTTGGTTCAGCAGATAGCCTTGGATAAAGCGGGCACCCACCGTCTGAAAGTAATCGAATTCCGCCCGCGATTCGATGCCCTTCACGATCACGCCGATCCCCAATCGGTCACACATGGCCATGACGGACTGGGCGATCCGCTGCTTGCGGGGATTGCTGTCGATCCGCCGCGCCAGACCCATATCGCATTTAATGAAATCGACGGGAAGATCGCCCAGACCGCCCAGACCTTCGACATGGGCACCGAAATCGTCGATGGCGGTCAGAAAGCCTGCCTTGTGATAACTTTGGACGATGGCGCGCAGGTGCTGTGGACTGCGCAAATAATCGGATTCGGAAAATTCGAAGATCAGCTTGCCGGTATCAAACCCGTAATGTGCCGCCGCAATTTGCGTGGACCGGATGCAGCTGTCCGGGTCCATCACGGCATTGGGCATCGCGTTGATACACAGGCGCGATGTCAGGCCAAGCCCCGCTGCCATGCAGATCGCCTTCACCCGGCATTTGCGGTCAAAGCTATAGCGGGTGTGCGCGGTCACGCGGTCCATGACCGTGGCGGCAGGGCTGCCATTCAGGCCGCGCACCAAGGCTTCGTGACCGAAAATCGCGCCGGTCGTGATGTCATAGATCGGCTGGAACGCCATGGTGAACCCATCGGCAAAGCCTTGTCGGGCTGAACGGGCATTCAGAGGATGATTGACAGGCAAGGCACGGGGCGGATGGGGCATGGCTGGATCCTTTCTGGAACAGGCGGACCTTGCCTTTGCAACCTTACGGATCAGTAAAATGTCGGGGATCAAAACAACAAAAAACCCCCGCCTGTGACCAGTCGGGGGTTTGCCGTGTCGTTTATCGGGCGGGGTGCCTTACAGCAGCCCTTCGCGTTGGGCCTTCTTGCGCGCCAGCTTGCGCTGACGGCGGATGGCTTCGGCTTTCTCGCGCGCCTTGCGGACGGAGGGTTTCTCGAAATGCTGCTTGAGCTTCATTTCGCGGAACACGCCTTCACGCTGAAGTTTTTTCTTCAGAGCACGCAACGCCTGATCGACGTTGTTGTCACGAACACTAACCTGCATGTGGTTTTCACCACCTCTCTAAGTTGGATTTGCAATAAGTCGCAGGAACTGGCCCTATAGCAACCGCACGCTATCTTGTCCAGTGACCAGAACGAAGGACCGACCATGCCAGTTGCTACCCCCGATCCCATCGCATTGACCCTGTTGGATGCCGCCTTGCCGCATGTGGCTTTTGACGGCTGGTCGCCAGCCACATTCAACGCGGCCATCGCCCAGACGGGCATGTCGCAGACCGACGCCCGTGCAGCCTGTCCAAGGGGGGCCACCGATCTGGCGGCGCTGTTCCACCGCGAAGGTGACCGCGCGATGGTCGCGGCGCTGCAATCCGCGGACCTGTCGTCCCTGCGGTTCCGGGACAAGGTGGCGCGGGCGTTGCGCATCCGGCTG
>JBBREW010000177.1:0-6193 GCA_038225335.1 Rhodobacterales bacterium | reverse complement strand
CATGTTCTGCCCGATCTTGAGGATGCTTGCATCCTCCAGCACGGGTTTGAGGGCAGCCAGACAGGCGGCCATGTCCATCTGCCCTTCGGCGCGGGCATCGGACCCGAACAGGTCATCCTGCGCCGCAGCCTTGTGCGCCAGGGGAATATAGCAGGCCTGCCCCGCATCCACGCACAGCGATATGCCGACCAGATCGGCGCGCATTTCATCCAGCGATGTGGTTTCCGTGTCAATCGCCACATGGCCACGTTCCATGATCCGGTCGATCCAGACCTGCAGCGCGTCCAATGTGCGCACACAGTCGTAACCCCCAAAGGGTTTTGCATCGGCCTGCGGCACGTCGGGTGCTGGGGCTGCCGCGATCACCGGGGCCTGTGCGCCCAGCTTTTCCGCGATCCGGCGGGTGACAGTGCGGAATTCCATCTCTGCCAGAAACCCCAGCAGCGTGTCGGGGTCGGGGTCCCGGACTTCCAGATCGTCCAGACCAAAGGGAAGCACCATGTCGCAATCCAGTTGCACCAGACGCTTTGACAGTTCGATCTGCGCGCGGTGGTCGATCAGGGTCTGCCGCCGCTTGGGCTGCGTGATTTCGTCTGCCCGGTCCAGCAGGGCTTCCAGACTGCCGAATTCATTGATCAGCAGGGCCGCTGTCTTGATCCCGATGCCGGGCGCGCCGGGCACGTTGTCGACACTGTCACCCGCCAGCGCCTGCACATCCACCACACCCTCGGGGCCGACACCGAACTTTTCGATCACCGCTTCGCGGTCGATACGCTTGTTTTTCATGGGGTCCAGCATCTCGACGCCGTTCCCCACCAGTTGCATCATGTCCTTGTCCGAACTCAGGATCGTGACGCGGCCGCCCGCATCGCGCGCCATATGGGACAGGGTGGCGATGATGTCGTCGGCCTCGAACCCCTCCAACTCCTCGCAGGCGATGTTGAAGGCACGGGTCGCGGTGCGCGTCAGGGGAATCTGGGGACGCAGATCCTCTGGCATCGCTTCGCGGTTGGCCTTGTACTGGTCATACATGTCGTTGCGAAAGGTGTGACTGCCCTTGTCAAAGATCACCGCGACATGGGTTGCCGCATCGGGGCCGGCGTTTCCTTCGATATAGCGTTGCAGCATGTTCACAAAGCCGGACACGGCACCGACCGGCAGACCGTCTGACTGGCGCGTCAACGGCGGCAGGGCATGATAGGCCCGGAAAATGAAGGCCGACCCGTCGATCAGATGCAGATGACAGCCTTTGCCGAACGCGCTACTCATGGTCGATCTCCTCGGTTTGCAAAAGGGTTTTGCCATGTTCCGCCCCATGCTGCCAGTCGCGATTGCCCTTTGCCTGTGGGCAAGCGGGACCCCCCTTGGCGCGCAACCCGCACACGTGGAACACGGCGATGTCTGCCTGCTGACCGACGACAGCGACAACTGCAACCGCGTGCTGGCCTGCGTCGGCGATCAGGGCCGGTGGTTCAATGGCCGCGCCTATGGCCGGGGTGACGGCACCTTTGCCGGTCATGTGAACGACGGCGTCACCTGCAACGGCACGTGGATGTCGCGCAACTGGATGGGCATGGGACAGGCCGACGTGACCTGTTCGGACGGCATGACGGGCCGCATCTATTACACCTATCAGGATCCCTATACCGGCACGGCGATCGGCCGGGGCCTGACCGCAGAAGGCACCGTCCTTCAGATGTGGTCGGGGTTGAATGTGCTGGCCTATCTGCGCGGCGACAGTGGTGCGCTGGTGGCGGCACTGCCCTGTCCCAACGGCGATATTCCTATGAGCTAGTGCGCGTCGTCACCTTCGCCTTCGAGCACGAAGCGCGCGTCGCAATAGGAACATTCGACCCAGCCCGTGTCCGCCGGAATGGCCAGCCAGACGCGCGGATGACCCAGACCCGGACCGGTGCCGTCGCAGGCGACGCGGCGGGTGTGAACGATCTTGGTTTCCGGGGCGGGACGTGTCATGGGCGAACCTGTCTGTTGTCGCGGGCCGCGCCCGCCATAGATCATCCCTGACCCTATCCCAGCGCCGCCATCGGTGCCAGCCCCCGCAAGACCACAAAAGGCACCCCCATGACCGACAATGCCATCGAAATCTCTGGTCTGCGCAAGACCTATGCCGCCACCGGCCGGTCTGACGCAAAGGACGCCCTGCGCGGGATCGACCTGAATATCCCGCGTGGGTCGATCTTTGGTCTGCTGGGCCCGAACGGGGCCGGTAAATCGACGCTGATCAACATTCTGGCGGGCCTTGTCATCAAGTCGGCGGGTCAGGTGAAGATCTGGGGGTTCGATCAGGACGTGAACCCCCGGCAAAGCCGCGCCGCCATCGGGGTCATGCCGCAGGAACCCAACCTTGATCCCTTCTTCACGCCGCGCGGGTCGCTGGATGTGCAGGCGGGGCTTTATGGCGTGCCAAAATCGCAGCGCCGTACGGATGAAATCCTCGACCTGATCGGTCTGGCGGACAAGGCCGATGCCTATGCCCGGTCGCTGTCAGGCGGCATGCGGCGGCGGCTGCTGCTGGGCAAGGCTTTGGTCCACAGCCCGCAGATCCTTGTGCTGGACGAACCGACCGCAGGCGTGGACATCGAATTGCGCAACCTGCTGTGGCAGAACGTGCGCAAACTGAACAACGACGGCATGACCATCATCCTGACCACCCACTATCTGGAAGAGGCAGAGGCGATGTGCGACGAAATCGCCATCATCAACCACGGTGAGATGATCGTCCGCGACACCACCGCCAACCTGCTGGGGACCCTGGATCAAAAGACCCTGGTGATCACCCCGGACAATGGCCATACCGACCTGCCCCCCCTGCCCGGCGGCATCACCGGCCAGCGCCGCGACAACGGCACCTTTGCCTTTACCTATCAGTCCAGCAAGACCCCGGCGGGAGAGATCATTCAGGCGGTCCGCGATGCAGGCATCATGATCCGCGATGTGACATCGGAACAGCCGGATCTGGAAGACGTGTTTCTGTCGCTGACCTCTGGTCGGTGACAAGTGCGGGCGATTGCGGCTGACCCGTCAGTCGGTCGCCGGCAACATGCGGCCCAACCTGCGCCCTCCGAGGATGTGCATATGGAAGTGCGGCACATCCTGCACCCCATGGGCGCGGGTGTTGGCGATGGCGCGGAACCCCTCTTCCACCCCGGCCATCCGGCACACCTCTGCGACCGCCTGAAAGAACCCGGCCTGTTCGGCGGGTGATGCGGCGGCGGCGAAATGGTCAAGGCTGACATAGGGCCCCTTTGGCACGATCAGCACATGCACCGGGGCCTGCGGTGCGATATCGTCAAAGGCCAAGGCGTGATCGTTTTCATACACGGTCTTGTTAGGAATCTCGCCGCGCAGGATACGGGCAAAGATGTTCTGGTCGTCATAGTCAAAGGTCATGGCAAAGTATCCTCAGTCAACGAAAAGATAGGGCGTTTCCGCCAGCGCGCGGGCCGTGTCGTCGTTGACCCGCAAAAACTGACCCAGTGCAGGTGCGTTTTCCGCAGGCGACGCGGCTTCCTTGATCCGCAGGTGATTGGCAAAGCCCGCATCCCTGATCCGGTCCGATTCAAACAGGATGTCATAGCGGATCGTCGGCAAAAGCTGCGCCAGTGCCGCGGGCGGCGTCTCGTCCCCGGCCAGACCGACGCGCCGCGCGTGCCCGGCCAGATAGTCGTCCGACATGCCGCATTCGATTTCCAGCAGGCGGGTCGTGGACCTGTCCGAAAAGAAATCCTGCATCAGATCGATGCTGGCTGTGTCCAGACAGATGATCAGGCGATCGCTTTCGTAATAGTCGAACAGCATCCGCATCAGGGCGCGTCTGTGCCGCGTCCGCTTTGACAAGGTCCCCTGAATGCCGCCCAGATCGGGCATTGCTGTGCCATCCTCGTTGAACAGATAGGCGATGGCCGGAATGTTGGTGTGATGCCGGATCGATTCCAGCAGGCGTTTCGCCACGTGCCATTTCTTGCAGGCCACGATCAGCAGCTCGCGCTCGCGGCCCAGTGTGCTTTCGGTTTCCCAGAACCGGGTGGCGAATCGCCGGCCGATCCGGCCGCGGCCGGTCAGAAAGGTGAACAGGCTGCGCCCCTCGTTCGAGATGCGGAATTCCTGCCGTTCCGACGCATAAAGCCGCCCCAGACGGGTCTTCAACTCGCGCGCTTCGCCGCTGATCTTGCGGGCGAACAGGGCATCCTGTGACAACAACAGATCATAATGATCGTTATAGAACGTCACCGGCATCCCATAGTCGGTGAACATCAGAAAGGTCAGTGTCCGCGTCTGTATGTCCTTGCCGGGGATCAGGTGGCGGACAAGGGTCTGGAAAAATGTCTCGTCCGGAATCCAGGTCGTGCGGAAGAACCGCATGACATCCCGTCTGGTCTTGGTGAACTCCAGGATCGCCTCGATCGTCTGGCGTCGCAGGCACCACCACTGACTGCCGATCATGACCTGAATGTCTGGCGGCACCGGGCGCGTGATCCCCAGCCGCCGCTGTGTCCAGAAACTCCAGTAAAACCGGCGTTTCTGTGTGCGCTCGTTGAACCAGTGGCGATAGATCAGTCGTTCTTCCTTGAACCCGGTCTTGATCCAGTCGCTTTCCATGAAATCGAAACTCTCGACATAGTCCACATCGTTGCGATCCAGAAAGGCATGGGCATAGCTGGCCGACTTGATGGCCATGCAATCGCCCGACACCATATAGAAATGGGTGGCCCGCGGAAACGCCTCGACCGCTGCCTCCACCGCGTAAAGCGTCGCCTGCACAAGGCTCCATTCGCCCCAGCCGCACTTGATCCGCCGTGTCGCATAGGTCACGTTGGGATTGTCCGCCAAGGCCTGCCTGATCCGGTCAAAGGCCGCTTTGGGCGCACGGGCGTCAAAATGAATGGAAATGCAGTCACCCACAGCCGTCAGCTGTCGTGCTTGTTGCACGATGGCATCGGGGTCTTTGTGACACAAAAGAATAAATGCGATTTTAGCCATGAAAAGGCCGCTATGATCCCGTCTTTCCAACGTTACTGTCGTCATAGCGTGAACGGTGGAGAAACATACAGGGTTTCTTTGCATTTCTGCGTCCACTAAGACGGAACACGAACCGGCAGTAACGTTGCGGTTACGCCTAAAAAGGTTGAAACGATGGGTTTTCCAGGCACCTGGATGACAGAGAGCGAGAGCATGGTGTATCGGGTCGTTCCGAAATGCGCCTGTTCGACCATCGGTCAGATCATGTTCTATTCTGACCATGGCACGTTTTTCGACGGTGACATCCACGACGCCCAGACCGGTATGCACAAATGGGCGATGGATGACAGCCAGCCGTTGATCACGGCCAACGTCAAGGCGCACAAAAGCTATGCCTTTACCTGTGTGCGCAATCCTTACACCCGGATCCTGTCGTCGTTTTTCGACAAGATCTGCGGGATTCAGCGTAATGGTCGCCGCTATCGCGGCAATCTGGTTCCGCTGTTGATCCAGAAATACGGCATCGACGTCGGCGAACCGGAAACCGGGTTCGAATTCGATCAGATCAAATCATTCCGCCGCTTTCTGCTGTTCGCGCGTGACACCATCCGGTGGCGGCGTCCGATGGAACCGGACATCCACTGGTCCGCGATGTCGGGGCATATCTCCACCTACATCGTGAACGGCGGGACCTATGACAACATCTTCTGGACAGAGGCGTTCAACGACGGGATGCAGGGCGTGCTGTCCGCCGTCGACACGCCCCACAAGATCGATCTGAACACGATCCCCCGCTTCAACGAAAGCGAAGGCCACGGGCCGAAGCGTCTGCACAAGGTGTCGGACTACTTCGATGATCTGTCGATGCACCTGATCTATGAAATCTACAAACAGGATGTCCAGCTGTTCCGATACGATTTCGAAAACCCCGACAACAAGATGCCGGTGGGAGAGATCGATCTGGCAGAGGTCCACGCCAAACTGGGCGAATAGATCACGGGATCGAAAGGCAGACGGGGGGCTGGCCCCCCGCGCCGCAAGCGACGCTCCCCCCAACATATTTGTATTCGGATGAATTGCGGTTAACCCATCCTTGATGTCCCTGTGGCATGACAGGGGCACGGTACAGGCAGACATGCCGATGACCGTTGACGATGAAAGCCGCTGTTCCGGGACCGGCACCGGGTGACCAGGCCGGAACAGCGCACCCCCC